>CANBCO010000079.1 GCA_947367165.1 uncultured Coriobacteriaceae bacterium | reverse complement strand
GTCTTGAGCTGCTATTTCTTGAAGTACGCCGTCTCGAATCACCCGTGAGGTGGGGGCGCTCATCGCCTGCAGAGCAGAGAGCGCATTTTCTGCCTTAGATTCTTGAGCCACTCCCAAAATGGCATTGATTACCACTACAAACAAGATAATGGCCACTTCGCCAAAGTTGTCTTCGTGCTGGATAACGCCAATGATGAGCGAAACAAAAGCCGCAGCAAGTAAAAGGATAAGCATGGGGTCTGCGAGCTGAGCTAACAGTCTCTTTATAAGAGGGGTCTTTTTTTTCTCGGCGAGTTTATTGGGGCCCACCTCCTGCAAAAGCTCTGCGGCAGCTTTTCCTGAAAGCCCGCGAGAAGCATCGCTTGAAAGGCTTGCAAGCACGTTAGTAGCGCTTTGTTTGTAATACGACTCCACCAATCCTCCTTTTGAATCCGTCTTTATTTTAGGGTATATAGCCTAAAAGTTAGCGTCTAAGCGGCTAAAAGAGGTGGAGAAATGAGAATTTTATTTTATGATGCGTGCGATTATGACGAGGATTCTTTTAACGAAGCAAAAAAGCAGTTCCCGTCTATTGAAATTGAGTACATCGAGGCTGATTTAAATCCCATTACAGCGAGTTTGGCGCGCGGCTATGATGCCGTTTGTGCATTTGTAAACTCCGAGGTAGATGCCCTTGCTGTAGAGATTTTAGCCGGGCTTGACGTAAAGCTTATCTTAATGCGTTCTACGGGGTATGACAAAGTGAACGTGGGGGCTGCGGCCGAGATGGGCGAAACTATCCTAAGGGTACCAGGATACAGCCCAGAAGCTGTTGCCGAGCACGCCATGGGGCTTGCCCTCGCAGCAGACCGCCACATCGTGAAAGGATATAACCGCGTGCGCGAAAATGACTACGCCCTAGAAGGGCTTCTTGGGACCACGCTCAACGGAAAAGTCGCAGGTATTGTGGGAACCGGTCAAATTGGAGCTGCCATGTGCCGCATCGTATCAGGCTTTGGCATGCGCGTTTTAGCCTACGATGTCCGAGAAAACCCAGCCCTCGATTTTGTTACGTATGTCTCTATGGATGAGCTGCTGAGCCAAAGCGACCTTATCTCGCTTCACTGTCCTCTTTTTGAAGCAAACTACCACCTTATTAACGCTGAAACCATTAACAAAATGAAGCCGGGCGTCATCTTTGTCAATACGGCGCGCGGGGGCCTTGTTGATACGGCAGCACTTATTGAAGGCATTCGCTCGCAAAAGATTGGCGCGTGCGGCCTTGATGTCTATGAAGAAGAGGGGCCAAACGTGTTTAAGAATCGCTCGAGTGCCGTTTTTGAATCTGTTGTCTCTACACTTTGTGCGTTTCCAAATACGGTTGTCACTTCGCACCAGGCGTTTTTTACTAAAGAAGCCCTGGCGGCCATTGCCAAAACCACCCTTCAAAACGCGTTGGCCTTTGCAGAAGATGCGCGCGAAAGCATTCCTCCTCAAAACGTTGTTTGCTGGAAAGGCGAGTGTGCACGGTAAGGCGCGGGCGCGTGCGGGCGGTGGCAGGGCGCGCCTGACCGGGTCGACCGCGGGTGCATGCCGCTGCGGCTATATATAAAACCACCTGTAAAATCCAGATTGCGCCGCTTAGGTCTAATCGCTACCATAATAGGGGTAAAAATACTACAACACAACATGATAATGACTACAGAAAAGAAGTGACATGAATAAACGAACAAAAATTGTATGTACAATGGGGCCTGCTACCGAAGATGAAAACGTGCTTCGCAACCTCATAAAAAACGGTATGAACGTGGCGCGCTTTAATTTCTCTCACGGAAGCCACGACTACCACCGAGCCGCCATTGAGCGCGTCCGCAAGATAAGTGATGAGCTAGGAGCACATGTTGCCATTATGCTTGACACAAAAGGGCCAGAAATCAGAACCCGTCTGCTCGAAAACGATGCAACTGTAGAGCTTCACACTGGCAACAACATTATCGTTACCACAGATGATATTCCAGGCACAGCCGAGAAAATCAGCGTGGACTACGAGAAACTTCCTCAGGAAGTCCAAAAAGGGTCGCAAATTTTAATTGACGACGGTCTCATTGAGCTTGAAGTTGACCACGTAGAAGGAAACGAAATTTACTGCACTATTGAAAATGGCGGTGAGCTTGGACAGCGCAAAGGCGTAAACCTGCCCAACGTAAAAATTAGTTTGCCCTCGGTTACCGAGCAAGACAAAAAAGATATTGCCTTTGGCTGCGAGCTGGGCGTTGACGCAGTAGCGGCCTCTTTTATTCGCGACGGAGAATCGGTTGCCGAGATTCGCCAGATGTGCGAAGACTTTGGCGGCCGCAGGGTAAGCGTCTATGCCAAGATTGAAAGTGCCCAAGCAGTAGAAAAGTTAGACGACATCATAGAAGAGTCAAGCGGCATTATGGTGGCGCGCGGCGACTTAGGAGTAGAGATTCCTGCAGCTAAAGTGCCTCATATTCAAAAAGCCATCATCAAAAAATGCAACCAAGCCTATAAGCCGGTCATCACGGCAACGCAAATGCTGGACTCCATGATTAGAAATCCGCGCCCAACACGCGCCGAGGTAAACGACGTAGCCAACGCCATTTTAGACGGCACCGACTGCGTGATGCTTTCAGGAGAAACCGCAGCCGGGGCATACCCAGTAGAAGCCGTAAAAATGATGGCCTCAATCTGCCGCGAAACCGAGCAATTCCTAGAAGAGCGCAACAGCTATTTTGACCGAGGTGGCGTGCGAAACGTAAACGGCGCCATAGGATTTGCAAGCGTAAGCACGGCCGATAACTGCGGAGCAGTCTGCATTTTGGCTCCAACGGCAACGGGAAGAACTGCCAGAATTGTCTCTAACTTTAGGCCAAGGCTTCCAATCTATGCCATGTCTCCCTCAGACAAAACGCTGCGTAAA
Source organism: uncultured Coriobacteriaceae bacterium (assembly GCA_947367165.1). GTDB lineage: Bacteria > Actinomycetota > Coriobacteriia > Coriobacteriales > Atopobiaceae > CANBCO01. The sequence goes on along the minus strand of CANBCO010000079.1, from coordinate 439 downwards.
TGCTCGTTTTACTGGGGCGTTGAGGCGTTTAAGTCAACAACACAGGGCACACTTTCTGCAACCATTTATGATGCACTCAACATCGCAAAGGCCCATGGCGTCCTCAAGCGCGACGAGCTCGCGGTAGTAACTGCAGGAGACCCCCAAACAAGCCCCAGTACCGGAGATTACATTACATCCACAAACCTTATGATGGTGGCCCAAGCTTCGTAATACATTTCCGAGAAACCCGCCGGCAAAAAGTTGTAGGGCACGTGCCCAATTCAGGCGGAAAAGAATAGGGTGCGTGCTCAATTCGGGACGGCAAAAAGTGTAGGGCACGTGCTCAAACAGTCCTCGACCGCACTGCGTGCGGTCTGCGGAACTGCGCGCGTTGCCCTACACTTTCTTGCCTAAACAGGCGAGTCTGCTTGTTAGACCCACTGACCGGAGGCGTTTA
>CANBCO010000078.1 GCA_947367165.1 uncultured Coriobacteriaceae bacterium | reverse complement strand
GCTTGATTATATTCAAGAGCTAGGCGTAACTGCACTTTGGCTCTCTCCCATCTATGACTCACCCAATGATGATAACGGCTATGACATCAGAGATTATAAAAAAATAATGCCTGAGTTTGGCACCATGGAAGACTTTGATGACCTGCTAGAAAAGGCTCATGCAAAAGGGATTCGCATCATAATGGATTTGGTAGTTAACCATACCAGCGACGAGCACGCATGGTTTCAAGACGCGCTTTCAAACCCTAACTCACCCTACCGCGATTTCTACTTTTTTAGGCAAGCGCAAGGCGGGCTGCCTAACAACTGGACTTCGTTTTTTAGCGGTTTTGCCTGGAATGCCATTGTAAGTGAGGCGTTTCCAAAAGACACCTACGCGCTTCATCTCTTTTCAAAAAAACAGATGGATCTTAACTGGGATAACCCGCGTGTCCGAGAAGAAATAGCCAATATGGTCTCGTGGTGGTTTAAAAAGGGAGTCGATGGATTTAGGATGGACGTTATCAACCTCATTTCCAAAGATCCTGAACTTCCAGATGGAAACCAAACTATTGGAAATCTTATGGGAGTACGCGGCATTGAGCATTATTTTTATGGACCAAACCTGCACAAATACTTGCATGAGTTGCACGAGCACGCGTTTGCCCCGTATGACGCCCTTTCAATTGGAGAGACACCTGGCATAGGACTTCATATGGCTGAGCTTTTAACTGAACACGGGAGGGGAGAGCTTGACATGCTGTTTAACTTTGATCACCTAGAAGCACCAGGCCACAAGCGCATGGAAGAGTACGTCTATGACCCAAAGCACCTTTGTGAGTATCTCATTACCTGGCAAACCGAGCTTTCTAACAACTGTTGGATGTCGCTCTTTTATAACAACCACGATAATCCTCGTATGATTTCAAAGATGGAGCCAGACACGCGTTATATATCTGCTATAGCAAAACTTTTGGCTACCATTCAATTCACGCTTAAAGGAACGCCGTTTATTTATCAAGGCGATGAGCTTGGCTTATCTAACATTGCGTTTGAGTCAATGGACCAAATTACCGATGTTGAGGCAAAAGGCTACTGGGAAGAAAATGCTGGCGAGCTTGGCAAAGAAAAGGCGTGGCAAAATATCCTGGGAGGCACGCGTGAACACGCTCGCGTGCTTCTTCCTTGGAACGAGACGCGCGCGCCAGAACACGCTGGCATTACTCAAGAAGTCCGCCCAGACGTGACAGAGGCCTACAAGTTTTTAATCGCTCTTAGAAAGGAAAACCCTACGCTGATTTACGGAGCGTTCAAAGTAATCTATTTTAAGAATGGAAAGTTTGTGTTTTCTCGGAAGCGCGGAGATGACGAGTGGATACTAGATTGCAATATCACGCACGATGAAAAGAAGGCGTATACACCCCATGCCGCTTTTGAGCTTGTATACAGCACGGAAGATGCAGATGGTGCCACGCTTTTTCCGTATGAAGCAAGAATCTGGCATACAAACACAAAAGCGGGTAGATAAAGTAAGAGTATGAATAAAGGAGAAACACATGTCTAAAACTGTTGCCATTGTAGGATGTACACACGCTGGCGTTTTTGCGGCCACCTCAATTTTGGCTGAGCATCCAGATTGGGAGGTTCACGTCTTTGAGAGAAACGAGACGGTCTCGTTTTTGTCGTGCGGCATTGCCCTTTGGGTAGGAGATCACGTAAGTAATCCCAACAAAATGTTCTACTCATCTCCCATTTTGCTTGCTGAGCAAGGAGTTCACGTACACATGATGTGTGACGTGACAAAAATTGACATTGGCCTTCGACAGCTTGAATATAAAGAAAAGAGTAACGACGCTAAAAAACTTACGTTTGATAAACTCGTAGTGACAACGGGATCTAAGCCTGTTGTTCCCAATATTGCTGGCATTCATGAGGCGCTCGATGCCGAGAAACTCTTACTCTGCAAAACGTGGGATGATGGAAAAGAAATTAAGCGTGCGTGCACGTATGCAAAAAGTGTCATTGTAGTTGGAGCTGGCTATATTGGTGCAGAGCTAGCCGAGCAACTCTCCGAGCGAGGCGTTGAAGTCACCTTAATTGATGGGGCGCCTCACGTGTTAGCTCGTACGTGTGACATAGATACCGCAGTTGAGGTAGAAAAAGCCTATAGAGAACATGGGGTAACCTTAGCACTTGGCGAGCTGGTAGCAGGCTTTGATATTCTAGGAGAAGACGAAATTCAAGTACGCACCTCAAAAGGCACGTACTGCGCTGAGCTTGCCATTTTGGGTGTGGGATTTTTGCCACGTACGGAGCTCGTACGAGACCAGCTTGAAGTCTTAGAAAATGGTGCGATTAAAATTGATGAGTTCGGACGTGCTACGCTTACAGGAGAGCCCACGCCCGATGCCGATGTTTTTGCTGCAGGAGATGCTGCTACTGTTTTTTATAACCCCACGCAAACGTACGACTATATTTCTTTAGCTAACAATGCTGTTAGGCAAGGCATGCTTGTGGGAAAAAATATCGATGGAGCTAACCTGCGCTATCTTGGTACACAAGCCACAAGTGCGGTTCAGTTGTATGACCTTTCCATTGCTTCTACTGGCATGACGTTACAAGATTGTGCAAACAAAGGAGTGGATGCGAGCTCGGTAACTATTCAAGAAGACTATAGACCCGACTTTATGCTAACGACAACACCAGTAAAAGCAACGTTAGTATGGGAAAAAGCGACGGGGCGTATTTTGGGTGCGCAGTTTGTTTCTAAACAACCCGATGTCGCACAAGCAGCAAATGCTGTATCGGTAGCGATTCAGGCAGGGTTTAAAGTACGTGACCTTGCCGGGGCAGACTTTCTCTTTCAGCCTAATTTTTCGCAACCCATCAATTATGTATGTTCGGTAGCGTTAGCGGCAGAAGCAAAACTAGGTAACTAAAAAACGGATGACAAAGGAGGACACATGTCTAGAAGACCAATCCGTTATGTAATGTATGGCTGTGGCAAGATGGCAAAGTATACCATCCGTTATGCTCATGAGCATGGCGCGCAGATTGTTGGAGCCATCGATGTAAACCCCGATGTAGTAGGTATGGATGCAGGTACGTATGCTGGCCTCGATATGGAGCTTGGCGTAAAAATATCTGACGATGCCGAGAAAGTCTTAGACGACTCCGCTCCAGACATTGCCATTCTTGAGCTCTTTAGCACGATGGAAGATATTGAGCCCATGGTAATAGCGTGCGCTGAGCGTGGCATCTCTGTAGTAACCACTTGTGAAGAGGCAACGTTTCCATGGACCACAAGCTCTGCCATTACCAACCGCATCGACGCTATTGCCCAAGAATGTGGGGCTACCGTTGTAGGGGCAGGTATGGAAGATATTTTCTGGATTCACCTTCCTGCCCTTATGGCAGCTGGGATGGATA
>CANBCO010000077.1 GCA_947367165.1 uncultured Coriobacteriaceae bacterium | reverse complement strand
GCTCGACGGCATGAAAGCCGCCTGGCAAAATGGGAAAGGTGCCATTGACCGCGTCCAAGAGATAAAACGCGAGCTTGATGAGGCACATAGTGACGAAGAACGCGCTACGCGAGAAGGCAACCTAGCGGCTGCTTCAGAGATTCGCTATGCCACCATTCCAGAGCTTGAACGCCAGTACAAAGAGGCAGAAGAAGCGCTGAAAGCCAAGCAAGACGATGGCATGCTGCAAGAAGAAGTGACCACAGGTGAGATTGCAGATGTCGTCTCTAGCTGGACAGGAGTGCCCGTCACTAAGATGATGCAGGGCGAGATGGATAAGCTGCACAACTTAGAAGACGAGCTGCATCAGCGTGTTATTGGTCAAGATGATGCAGTGCGTGCTGTGGCAAGTGCTGTGAGAAGAAGCCGGGCGGGTTTATCGGACCCTGAAAGACCCATAGGATCATTTTTCTTCCTTGGACCTACCGGGGTAGGAAAAACCGAGCTTGCAAAAGCACTCGCAGAGTATCTGTTTGACGACGAGCACGCGCTTGTGCGAATAGACATGAGTGAATACATGGAGAAGTTTAGCGTACAGCGCTTGATTGGTGCTCCTCCAGGATACGTGGGCTATGATGAGGGCGGCCAGCTTACAGAAGCTGTGAGAAGGCGTCCGTATTCGGTCATCTTGCTGGACGAGATGGAAAAAGCCCACCCCGATGTGTTCAATATTTTGCTGCAAGTGTTAGACGATGGGCGTCTTACCGATGGCCAAGGTAGAGTGGTGAGTTTTAAAAATACCATCATTATTATGACAAGCAATGTGGGCTCTGAATATATTGCAAGTGCAAATGCCATAGCGCATCCAGAAGAGGTCCAGGAGCAGGTAAACGAAGCACTCAGAGCGACGTTTAAGCCGGAGTTTTTAAACCGTATTGATGACGTGGTGGTCTTTCATGCGCTCATGCTTGATGACATTGAAAAAATTGTGGACATTCAGCTTGAAGATGTGCGACATCGCCTTGATGATCAGCGGCTGCATTTAAAGCTTACACAATCGGCTATTCAAGCGCTTTCTCTTGAGGGACTCGATCCCGTGTATGGAGCGCGTCCGTTAAAGCGCCTCATCCAGAGGCAGGTAGTAGATAACGTTGCCAGTTTGGTCATTGATGGCAAGGCGTGCGAAGGTGACACCGTCGTAGTGGATGTGGACAAGGATAACGCTTTTGTTGCCCGTGTAGAAAAGGACAATGCTTCAGCTTCCGAGAAACCCACCGACGTCGCCGTGGAACCCGACGAAGTCTCCTAGAGACATTGGGGACGTAGTACTTCGTTTCACTTTGCTCAGCAGGTAAGGCACTTACAGCCAACCCTTGCGTAAAGGCAGAACGGCAGAGGGGCAGCCAGACGAAGTTCTTGGTGTAGCCAAGCTGTTTGAGCATGACCCCCCTCAGCCTTCGGCCTATATCAGGCGGAGCTTGCCTTTTAGCCGCCTGCGTTTCTCGGGCTTTTTTGCTCTCCCTATTTGTCTTCCTCTTTCACCCAAGCGACAAAGTTTTCGGTCGAAGTTCCGCTTGCTTCTGCTTCAACGTGCGGAAGCCCCCAAATGGTTTGGAAATCAACTGAGTCAACACCGGGGTAGTTTTCAAGTGCAAGCGCGAGGTTTACCTCGGTTGAAAGAGCGGTATCTGTTTGGAAAAGGCCTGTTCTAATACGCCACACTTTCGCAACCGTACTGGTTTGGTAGCCTGGCTGAGAAGGGAGGAGGTAGTAAAGAGGTGTGTACATATTGAGGCGCGTTTCAACGGTGTTTCCAACGCTATCAGTTTTTTGTAAGTCCGCTTCAAAAGCCTCTGCATTCTCGTTTCCCTGCTCTTGCAAGATGTCTTTAAGCGTCGAATCAAAGTGAGCACCTTGGTCGTCGCCATATCCAAAGAGCGTGTTTTCAGCCTGCCCTCCATCAAGCTGGTCAAAGGCGCCAAGCTCTTTTGCAACATTTTTGACCGCTTTGGCAAAGTCATTGATGCTCGAAATGCTTGCTGTATGGGTGTTTTCGTCATAAGTGACCCACTCACCTTTGGCATTGAGTGCATTAATGTAGTCTTCAACTGTGTTGTATGTCCCGGTGAGCGAAACGCCTGCGGAAGAGGTTGCTGTGCGGGAGACATTGTCACGTGCCTCTTGAGCATCCTTCATGGTATTTCCTTCGTGTACGCCTTTGCCTTTCTCGGGCACATTTTCCATAAGCTCAGGATGTTGTCCAAAAAAATCATCGCCAGAAGGACCTACGCCTTTCACGCTTGACGAGGGCGAATAAGGAAACGTGGTGTTTTGCAAGAAGTTGTTGAGCGAGTTTTCTATTACGCCTTTAAGGTAGTCATAATAGCTTCCTGCCTGATAGATGCCTGGATCTGACTCATCGAGTGTGAGCTTGTTGCCGTTTTCATCCTCAATACCAACGTTATTGATGTAAGTAGCAAAAGCACTAGCGAGTGCATCAGAAATCGCCTGGTCTTCTGAGGAAAGATCGCTTCTGGATGGACCCATCATCCATTCGTAAGCCTCGTCAGCAGAATCAAGATTGGTGATAGGGCACCAACACATGGCGCCATATACCGCGTCGCTTACTCCTTTAACCGCGCCTATTTGGTCAAGATAGGGCGTGTAGAGATCAGAATCGCCGGATGCTCCAATAATTGAGGACTGTGCTCCTCCGCCACTCATGCCAAACACGTAGATTTTATCGGTTGTAGCAGGCAATTCATCTTTTGTGTAACGAAGGTAGCGAATAGCAGCTTTCATATCTGTCACGCCTGCGGGAGCTCCTTGATCTTTTCCGCGGCATCCTGCATGGGCATACACATAGCCGGCGTCTGTGTAGTCAGTAACGTCTTTGTAGCTGCTAAGCGCTGCTTGAGCCGAGTAACCAGGAGTGTCCACTGGCATCACAATGGGGGCGGTTGCAGGCGAAAATCCATTTACTGATGAGTTTTCGTTTATGGTTGCGCTATACGTTCCATCTTCATTTTGCGTAGCCGAGAAAAACGCCCCTGGAACAAAGATGGAAAGCGTCTCATACGAAGAATCTGCCGGCGTCTCGCAATAAGGAATTCCAATTTGGTAGTAGACGTCATCGTCTGCGTTGTAGTTCCACTGAGACATGTCAAGTTTGTTAAGAGAGGTTTCAGGGGTTTGCGTAACTTGTTGCTCGCTGCAGGCACAAAGCGTGCAAAAACAAAGTGCCAGGAATGGAAGAATGAAAACTTTCTTATACATATAAACTCCAATCTGTCAAATCGTTATTCTCATTTTAGCAAAGTTGTTTAAATGAGAAAGAAAAGAAAAAAGAGCCATGATCCGTGTGGTCCGCTGTACTGACGGCGAGATCCGCCTGGATTTTTCCGGCAAGCTCAATGGCCGCGGTGCTTATG
>CANBCO010000076.1 GCA_947367165.1 uncultured Coriobacteriaceae bacterium | reverse complement strand
CTTCTGTACGTGCTGTGAGAGCTCGTTTTAGGATAAGCCCGCATGAACCGCTCGCCGTGTCTGTGCGCGCGAGCGAGGCAGATTGGGACGCGCTCGCAAGCCAGCTGGACTTTGTGGAAAGCGTGGGGCGGGTTTCTCGGCTGGAACAGCTATCTCAAGATGCCCCACAGCCAACAGGCAGTGTAGGGGAGGTGTTTGGCGCACTTTCTCTCTTTGTTCACGTTGGGGATATTGTGGATCTTGAGGCGGAGGCGGCGCGGCTGCAAAAGCAGATTGATAAGACCCAGAAGGAGTGTGCAGGTGTTGAGCGCACGCTTGCTAACGAGGGCTTTTTGGCAAAGGCAGATCCTGCCGTTATTGCCGAGAAACGCACCAAGGTCGAGGAGTTGAAGGCGACTGAAGCGCGCCTTCGCGAGCAGCTAGAAGGTCTGTCGCGTGACTGAGCGGGGTGAGCAGGATAAGCGCGCACAAGTGAAGCAGGGCGCTCCGGCGAGTAAGCGTTTGCAAGTGAAGCAGGGCGCGCCGGACGCGCAGGGCGAGCCAAAAGCATCGTCTAGGCACAGGACGTACCACATCCCGATTCCTTACGAAGACCTCACGTATCCCGAGGCACTTTCACATATAAAGCACATAAAGCGTCTTGGAATTTCTCCTATGCTAGAAGTTGTGATAGAAATGCTTGAAGTGCTGGGGCGTCCTAATAGCTACTATGACACTATTCAGGTTGGCGGGACAAACGGCAAGACGTCTACCTCGCGTTTTACTGCCTCTCTTTTGCGCGCGCACGGCTTGCGTACGGCTCTATACACAAGTCCAGAGCTTATAGATATAAGAGAGCGACTCGAAATTGCAGGCGAGCTTGTGACGCCCGAACTTTTCGCGACAGGGGTTGCTGCAGCTAAAGCGGCTGGTGAGTACGTAAATGATCGTCGAGCCGGTGAGCATCGCGCGCCGTACGACATTACAGAATTCGATACCCTCACCGTTGCTGCACTTGTAGCTGCAGCACTAGCACAAGTAGAAGTCTGCGTGCTTGAAGTGGGCATGGGCGGAAGATGGGACGCGACCACGGCAACTTCTCCTTGCATAACGTGCGTAACTGGAATCGCGTTAGATCACACCCACATCTTAGGAGACACTGTTGAGGAGATTGCTGCAGAAAAAGCAGCAATCATAAAGCGTGGTCAGCACGTTTGTGTGCTTGGCCCAAAGGCGCTAACCCCGGCAAGCGTGAAGCAGGCGTTTATCGATGCTTGCAGAATAAAAAACGTGCCCTTTATAGAAGTTCTGCCCCAAAGTGAACGCCTGCGTTATGCCGAAGCAGAGCAGAACATGCTCCAAATGGGGCTGTCATTTGAGGAGAACGGTGTGTACCCCCACTCTTCGCCAACTTTTTTTGACGCAACAGACGTTTTTGAGAAACCCGCTTCTGTTCCCACGCAGTCTGGTGCTATACCCGCGCAGTCTGACGACATCTTGGCGGAAGCATCCAAACAACCCGTGCCATCAGCCTTCCCGGCACCTGCGGCCGCCGCTGCTCTTTCCCCGCACACATTTTTTATAGACACCGCAAACACAAAGTACACCATCGAGGCAGCTCTGCCAGCTTACCAGGCTTCGAACATTGCGCTAGCCCTCACGATTTGCGAGCAATTCTTTGGTACCAGCGTGCCACAAGAGATAGCACTCAAAGAGATTACCACTTGCCCTGTTCCCGGAAGATTTCAAGTGATAAGATCTGCGCCGCTTCATATAGTTGACGCTGCCCACAACGTAGAGTCGCTCGAGATATTTGTAAACGAAGTAAAAAAAAGGTGGCCCAACAAAGAGGACCGACCGTTGCTGCTTAACGCTATGTTTTGAGACAAAGACGTAATTGGCATGGTTCGTATTTTGGGAGATGCATTCCCAGAAGCAGTGACCACCCAGACCTATTCGCCGCGAGCACTTGACGCTAAAATCCTTGCAAAAATCATGCGCATCCGAGGCACCCACATAGCGCACACGTTTACTTCCGTAAAAGATGCGCTTTCGTTTGTAGATGACAAGGATTTCATCGCGGTAGGAACGATAACCCTTGCAGGTTCAGCGTTGGCTTACTCTTTTGGCCTGCCTATTCCAGGAGAAGTGCTCGCCGAGTAACCCGCCATTAGGCAGCTTGCGCTTTTCTCGGCTGAGCGCAAATGAGAGAAGGTGACATCCAACTCCTTGTTGCCAGTCCAAATGCGTGCGTGAGCTTGTAATAGCGGGTTTTAAAAAGATGATATGCAAGCGTATACTCCTCGCCAAGTGCCCGCGAAAGCACCTGTAAAAAGGCATACAGCCTTCGGGGCGAAAAGAGAATATCTTTAGTGAGGGCAAAGGAGCGGATTTTGCGGCTTTCGGCGATGTTTTGTCTGTGTTGGTCGCGTAGTACCTGCTCTGGATGGTCAGACGAGGCATGAAAAGCTGTGCTATCGTATTCAACCCTAACCAAAGAAGCTTTCCAGAAAAAATCCAGCTCCATGCTGGTTTGCCCTGCAAGAATTTGCTCTGATCTTACAAGGGAGAGTTTCCAGTTGATGGAGGGGCGTGAAAAAGCAGCACCTCCGCGCTCATAAGACCAGGTAAATATGGCAGAAATCATGGTTTCCATAGGCGAGCGAAGCCGCTCAAAACTTGCATGTGCTATTCGCATTACTTGCAAGCGAAAATGGGTTCTTTTGGGCATATTCTTCGCAAATGTTACCAGTTGCTTTTTGGAACAGAGTGGAGCGTGTTGCGTAAGCGTACCTGTTTCATCTTCTGGTAGGCGCCTTATGAAGTAGTAGCCAGAGAGTTCGCACGCAAGCGAAAAGAGCAGCTCATCAGAGGCTTTAGGCTTCAGCAAAAAGAGAGCAAACGAAGGAGAAGGTACCCAGAGGCGAACTGTTGTGGTTTCAGAAAGCGAAATAGTCTGCACGTAAAGAAGCGATTCCTTTGGGAGACGCGTTCGCCAAAACAGACTGTTCCATCTTCTGTTGCGCACTTTTTGTTTTGAGTTAAGTGCCACAATATCTGCCTTTTCCCCTTCTTGAACTGCCCCAATTTGCATCAGGTAGGCATAGAGGGCCGCAAAAAGTTGCTTTCTTTGCTTTAAGACAATCGTTTCTGGCCCCTTTAGCCCACTAACTGAATACGACTTACAAGCATACTCAGCGAGTATTCGCATCCCTACTTTTGGTCCGAGAACAATATCAATCATCTGTTAACCCTTCTAACCCTCTTCAATCCTGCTTTCACGCTGAACCTTTCTACTCTTCAGCTCGCCCTTCTCGTCTTGCTCCGTTCCTGGGGCTTCTGGCTTCTCCCGTCTCTTGAGCTCACCCTTCTCGTCTTGCACCGTTCCTGCGGCTTCTGGCTCTTCCCGTCTCTTGAGCTCACCCTTTGTTTCTAAGCCTGCTTAACCCCTCCAGTTCATTTCTCGCTTCACAACATTCAAGTCTTACGGTGCCTATATTTAATTG
>CANBCO010000075.1 GCA_947367165.1 uncultured Coriobacteriaceae bacterium | reverse complement strand
GTATCTAGAGGAGCATCCAAAACAAGCCCGTGCGATTGTTAATAAGGCGAGCAGCGCTGCCAAAGCAAGACAAGCTGCACGTAAAGCACGCGAAGCCACAAGACGTAAAGGTCTTTTAGAGACAGCCTCACTTCCTGGAAAACTAGCAGACTGCTCTATTCGGGATCCGCAACTAACAGAATTATTTATAGTAGAGGGCGATTCTGCAGGTGGTTCTGCAAAAATGGCGCGCGATCGTTCAACACAAGCAATATTACCGCTACGAGGAAAAATATTAAATGTAGAGCGCGTTGGGCCCGCACGGGCACTTTCTTCCGAGACCATCCAATCCCTTGTAACAGCTATTGGGACTGGTGTAGGCGATGAGTTTGACCCAACCAAAGCGCGATATAACAAAATAATTATCATGACCGATGCTGATGTAGATGGAGCACATATTAGAATTTTGCTCTTAACTTTCTTTTATCGCTACATGAAATCCTTAATTGACCTAGGGCACATTTTTATAGCACAACCACCCCTTTTTCAAGTAAGACCAAAAGGAAAAAGAAAAGGGACTTATATTTATACCGACGAGGAACTTACAACGCATGTAAAAGATATGCCCGAGAAAAGCTATACCGTTCAACGTTATAAAGGTTTGGGTGAAATGGATCCCGAGCAGTTATGGGAAACCACTATGGATCCTACAAAACGTATTTTGTTACAGTGTCAGGTTGAAGACGCTGCAGCAGCAGAGCGTTCGGTAAGTGATCTTATGGGTACACAAGTTGAACGGCGTAAAGAGTTTATTCAAAGTCACGCAAAAGATGCGCGATTCTTAGATATTTAATACAGAGAGGAAAGGGAAGCTGTGGCTGACGACAAAACACCTCAAAATGAAAACGAAAATGAAAATGAATTAAATGAGTTTGAACAAGAGGGGGATGAACTTCTCGGCGAGTCTTTAGAGCATAATGAGTTTGATACCCATACAGGACTTCTTTCGGATGAAGGTGGGTCTCGTTTAGCACTTGAAGATATTGAAGAGGGAGCACTTAAACCCGTTGGACTTTCTGGTGAAATGCAAACGAGTTTCATTGAATACTCTATGAGTGTTATTGTTGCTCGCGCTTTACCTGATGTAAGGGATGGATTAAAGCCTGTTCATAGACGTATTTTATACGCTATGCTTGACTCGGGTGTATTGCCTTCAAAACCGCACAAAAAGAGTGCTTGGACAGTAGGTGAAGTAATAGGTAAGTATCACCCACATGGCGATTCTTCGGTTTATGACGCTATGGTTCGTTTGGCGCAAGACTTTTCTATGAGTACGCCGCTTGTGGACGGACATGGAAACTTTGGCTCTATTGACGGAGATCCTCCTGCTGCTATGCGTTATACAGAAAGCAGACTTGCGCGCCCTTCATTAGAGCTGTTGCGTGATTTACATGATGATACGGTAGACTGGCAACCAAATTATGATGAGTCAATTTTAGAGCCTGCGGTTCTTCCAGCACGTTTTCCTAATCTATTGGTAAATGGATCAAGCGGTATTGCAGTTGGTATGGCAACAAATGTGGCTCCACATAATATGGGAGAGGCAATCGATGCAACTTGTATGATGATTGATAATCCCAACGCTGAAGTTGAAGACTTAATGAAAGTGATGCCAGGTCCAGATTTTCCAACTGGTGGCGTCATAATGGGGTCTAAAGGTATTAAAGACTCTTATATGACCGGAAAAGGTTCAATTACCGTTAGGGCAAAAGCACATGTTGAGCAAATGAAGGGTTCGCGTCAACGTATTGTAGTCACAGAAATCCCATATCAAGTTAACAAAGGGGTATTACAAGAAAAAATCGCACAAATGGTAAACGAGAAGCGTCTTACTGGTATTACTGATATGCGTGATGAATCAAACCGAAAAGGAATGCGCCTTGTTTTTGATCTTAAAAGCGGAGCAGTCCCTGAGGTTGTGTTAAATAATCTTTATAAGCACACCCAGCTACAAACTACATTTGGAGCTATCAATTTAGCATTGGTAGACGGAGTACCAAAAACACTCACCTTACCCCAGATTTTAAAAGAGTATATTGCTCACCAAGAAGATGTGGTGACGCGTAGGACAAAGTTTAGACTGGAAAAAGATAAGAAAGACCTCCATATAAAAGAAGGCTTGCTTGTTGCAGTTGATAACATAGATGAGGTTGTGCACATTATCCGTTCTTCTTACTCCGACGAAGAGGTAAAACAACGCTTATTAGAGCGTTTTAACCTCGATGATGCACAATCAAGTGCTATTTTAGAGATGCGTCTTAAACGGTTAACTGGTCTTGAGAGAGATAAGCTTGTGCAAGAAATTAAAGATTTACAAGAAGAGATTGCATATTTTGAATCTCTTTTAGCTGACCGAGCAAAACTTATGGCTCTCATTAAAGATGAACTTCTTGAGGTTAAAAACAAATATGCACGCCCAAGAAGAACGCTCATAAGTGATGAGGCACTAGACCTTGATGTTGAAGATCTCATTGCCGAAGAGGATATGGTGGTAACTATTACCCATGCTGGCTACATTAAAAGGCTTCCTGTTGCTACGTATCGTACTCAACGTCGTGGTGGAAAGGGCGTAAGTGGACTCAAACTAAAAGATAACGATTTTGTTGAAGAGTTGTTTGTAGCGTCCACTCATGATTATGTACTTTTCTTTACCAATAAAGGAAAAGTGTATCGCTTAAAAGTACATGAGCTGCCGCTTCAAGGGCGAACAGCTCGAGGAACCGCCATAGTTAACTTACTTGAATTGAGCGAAGGAGAAGTGGTTAAAGCTGTTTTTTCAACAAGAAATTTTCCAGAAGATGAGTATTTAATGTTTGCTACAGAGCGAGGAATGGTTAAAAAGACTGCAATGGCAGCGTATGACAGAACGAGAAGAGATGGAATTATTGCTATTAATTTAAAGGAAGGCGACTCTCTGGTAAACGTGAGGCGTGTAAAGTCAGGTGAACTTATTATTCTTTCTTCAACAGACGGAAAAGCTATTGTGTTTAGCGAAGAAGACGTTAGACATATGGGAAGAAACACTTCTGGAGTGCGCGGCATGAAGCTAAAAGGAGACGCCAAGATGCTTGGCATGGAGGTTTCAAACGGGCAAGGCGACCTTTTTGTTATCACTGAGCGAGGATATGGAAAAAGAACTCCGGTAAGTGAATATACGCAGCATCATCGAGGAGGACAGGGCGTTGCAACAATCACTATGACCAAGAAAAAAGGCGATATTGTGGGAGTAAAGGTAGTAGGACCACAACATGAACTTATGATTATGAGCCAAGACGGCACTGTGATTCGCCTAAGAACTTCTGATATCTCAAGGCATGGCCGAGCAACCCAAGGTGTTCGGGTTATGAATGTAGGCGACAATGATCGCATTACTTCTGTTGCTCGTATGGTCGCAAAGGACCCAAAAGCGCATGAAGATGCGGCACAAACAACGCTTAATTTAGACACAAACATAAGTGAAGCAATCGATGTTG
>CANBCO010000074.1 GCA_947367165.1 uncultured Coriobacteriaceae bacterium | reverse complement strand
GAAAAGATAAGATTGAGGCGAGTGACACGCTTACCGTTGTAGAAGAGGCGACTCCAGAAAACCCGCTGTTACAAGAAGATGAGTTTAAAGTTGTTGGTAGCGTTGAAGCACCAGAGTACCTCTTTGATGTGAATCTAGGTCCAACTAATGTGGGCTCTGGCATTTTGCAGCAAATCATTTTTGTGCAAAAAGACGCTTTTGTAAAAGATGCGCCGTATACGTCGGTGCAGCTTATAGTGGATGGAGGAGACAAGTATTTTCAAGATGAAGACAGCTACAAAGACCGTATAAGCGAAGTAACCAGTGCGGTAGATTCTAAGTTAGAAGAGCTCTCACAGCAACGCGGGGCTGAGATAAGAGCAGCCTATCATGCGCCCGCAGGGAGCATGGCTGACCCCGCATTCTATGTGCTGGATAGAAAGCAAAATTACGGAGTGGAGAGTTATCTGGAAGATTCTAAAAGAATAGACAGCATAGCAACGGTATTTCCGTTTATCTTCTTTTTGGTTGCAGCTCTAGTGGCACTTACCACGATGACACGTATGGTAGAAAGCGACCGCGAGCTTATTGGTACACATAAAGCACTGGGTTATACAACCTCCTCGCTTGTAGCTCGCTATATTTTTTATGCTGCACTCGCATCTATTATTGGAGCTATCCTGGGAATAGTTGTGTTTTCCCAGTTGCTACCCAGTGTAATTTTTTCTGCATATGGAAACGCCTATGACGTGCCGCCACGCGCGTTTCCGCTTCCAATAGAAGCAGACCATGCCTCGTTTGCGCTTATCTTTGGCTGTGGCATTACTATTTTAGCTACCTTACTCGCTTCGTTATCTGTTACAAAACAAACGCCCGCAGCACTCATGCACGAGCGAGCTCCAAAGCCAGGAAAGCGCATTTTGCTTGAGCACATTAAGCCGCTTTGGAAACGTCTCTCATTTATCTCAAAAGTGACGCTGAGAAATATCTTTAGGTACAAACGTAGACTCTGCATGACCCTTATTGGCATTGCGGGGTGCTCTGCTCTGATTCTTACAGGTATTGGGATTAGGGATTCCATTAATGACATTATTGACAAGCAGTTTGGCGACATTTTTCTCTATAACACAATTATTGGCCTGAGCGACTCAGCAACTACAGAAGACATCTCTCAGGTAACCACCTATATCAAAGCACAAGACGAAGTAGAAAACGCTTCTTCTCTTGAGTCTTTAAATGTGGTTATGGATCTTGAAAACAACAAAACCACGTCTGTTCAGCTCATTTGTCCACAAGACGTAGAATCGTTTCAACATGTGGTGACGCTTAAAGAGCGCACTTCCCAAAATCCAATAAACTTTGATACCCATTCAGTGGTTTTAACCGAGAAACTCGCTTCGCTTTTATCGGTAGAGCCCGACGATTCCATCACGGTGTATAAGACTGATGCAACGGGAAACAAAACAAACGAATCGTATACCTTAACCGTTACAGCCATTACAGAAAACTACGCAAACTCCTATCTCTATCTAGGAAAAGGCGTCTTTACCAACACCTTTGGGGAGGCACCAAAAACAAACACATTTTGGCTCACGTGTTCCACAGATGATTCGTTTCAAGATGAGTTTGCCAATCACTTGCAAGGCATGGAAGGCGTTACCACGGTGATCTATAACGACGAGACAATAGAGATGTATAAAAGCATGTTAAAGTCTATGGATGCCGTGATGATTGTGCTTATTGGAGCCGCTGCCCTTCTTGCTTTTGTAGTGCTTTACAACCTTACCAACATAAACATTTCAGAGCGAAAAAAAGAAATTGCTACCTTAAAAGTCCTTGGCTTTACCAGAAAAGAAGTGACCTCTTACATGTATAAAGAGATTATTTTGCTGGTTATATTAGGTGCGTTTATCGGGGTAATTGCAGGTATTTTCCTAGAAGGCTTTGTTATCGTTACGGCAGAGATGGACCATTTAATGTTTGTAAGAACCCTTCATTTCTCGGCGTTTGTCTATGCATTTCTAGCCACTCTTGTTTTTTCCTGCGTGATTTTACTCTTAATGCTTCCTAAGCTCCACAAGATTGATATGGTGGAATCGCTCAAGGCGGGCGAATAGGTGGCACGGTATCAGGTATACTTGAAAAAGGTGATGTTAGAGAGGAGAGAAGTTGGAGAGGTCGTATACGCTGCTTGTTGATTCCCCGTGCGAACTTCCGCCTGCTTTTTGTAAAGAGCATGATATTGACGTGTTGAACTTCACCTATGCCGAGAAAAGCACAGATGAAGACTCGCTATCTGGCGTGGATGATATGTTTGAGACTGGGTCTCCCAAAGAGTTCTATAATGCGATGCGCGCAGGTGCTATGCCTATGACCACGCAACCGTCGCAGCACCAGTATAAAGAGGTGTTTTCGCGGCTTTTAAAACGCAATAAACCCATTGTGTATTTGTGCTTTGATTCTGCGCTTTCTGGGGCTTATGACGGAGCTATGCTGGTTTTAGAGCAAATGAATGCAGAAGCGGCTCATCCATTACCCATCTTTATTGTAGACACTAAGCTTGCGTCTACGCCGTTAAACATACTTTGTCACGATGCGGCCCTAAAGCGCGATAGCGGCATGGCTCCAGAAGAACTTGCAGCGTGGGCAGAAGATGCGCATAACTACATGTATACCTACTTTATGGTTGATGATTTAAATGTACTTGCTAGAGGCGGGCGTCTTAAAAAGGGAACCGCTATGGTGGGAAGCGCGCTTAGTATAAAGCCAATAGTGACCATTAAGTTAGACGGCTCGCTTGGCTTGGTGGGGATGTGTAGAGGCAGAAAAAAGGGCTTAAAAAAGCTGGCGTCTTACTACTTTGATCTTCATAATCCAGAGAAAAATTTTGTGGGCATTGCCGGAGCAGATTGCGATGAAGACGTGGCTGAGTTACAGCGCATTATAACTAAAGAAGCCCAGGTTACTCCTGAGTTTTTAATCTCATTGGTAGGGCCAGTTATTGGCTCACACGTAGGACCTGCAATGATCTCTTGCTGCTTTTGGGGCGAAAGGCATAAGGAAGACTAACATGGACATTTCTAGACGAACGTTTTTAGCAGGCTCTGGCCTTTTAGCAGGAACTTCTCTTTTGGCAGGATGCGGCTGTTCACAGTCTCCCAAAGACCAGGAAGAGACGGGGGCCCAAAATCCCAACCAATATAAGAGCTTGCTTTTAGATATGACCCGCTGGCACTATGATAAAGAGCGCGATTTGTACTATCAGCTAAACATTCCATACTGTCTTCACCCTGCAATGACCCAGTATGAAACCGTATCGCTCTACGTTCCTGGTCCTTATTTTTCAGCCGAGAAAACCTCCAGCGGCTACAGCTGTAAGCTTAATAAAAAAGGTGTATGTGGCGACTTTACTGCAGGTAGAGCTCCTGTGTTAGTCCCCATTAACTGCTCTGGATATGACCCGCAAGCAGCCCAAACAAAGTATGAGCCAGATGGCCTAGAAGCTTACGTTCAAAAAGGCTACATCTACGCTGTGTGTGGCTGCCGCGGAAAAAATGACGGCTTTGCCTCAACGTATTCTTCTGAAGGCTTTGTACCTGGCGGTTTTCCAGCTACGCTCTGCGATTTAAAAAGTGCCATTCGCTTTTTGCGGCTTAACTTTAACC
>CANBCO010000073.1 GCA_947367165.1 uncultured Coriobacteriaceae bacterium | reverse complement strand
GATAAAGATCCCGAGCCAGCAAAAATTACTTGTTTATCAGGGGTAACTTTGGCGGCTTTAAGTACGTACGAAGTGCCTTTCTCGGGCTCTAAACGAGAAATGTGCACAACAACGGTTGCTTTCTCATCAATCCCAAGTTCTCCTCTAAAAGACCTAGGTGCGGCTTCTTTTACAAACGCTTTTACATCGATTGCATTTGGAATAACTGCGCTTGCTACAATGCCAAAACGCTCCAAAAGACGAAGCGATGCTGGAGAAATACCTGCAAAAATTGGATGATACCGCGCTATTTTTTTTGTCATATGCCGCTCATACATGCCGAGAAACACATCAAGTAGTGCGTTGTTAAGAGTAAGAGGCTCGGAACCGTGATCGAGCACCACGCAAGGAATGCCCTTTTTAGCCGCAAACATTACGCCAAAAAGGGAGAGATCGTAAAATCGAGCGTTTACAAGCACGTAATCAAAAGATTCCTGTTCAAGCTCTTTTGCGAGTTCGCGCCCACTGTGATTTTTTTTCATAAGAGGAAGCCGGCCTCCCATAAAACTTTTAGTGGGCATATACAGGAGCTTTAGCTGTTCTGAGACCGTGTGCCACCCAATTGTTTTGTTTTCAAGTGCACTTGTCACTACTGTAACGCTCTCTCCTTCACTAACAAGCTGCTTAGCAAGGTGAGCCACAAAATTGGGAATGCCTCCTACAAAGGGCGGGTAGTGAGCTGAAAAGATAAGATAGCGCGCCATGCTAGCTGCCTAAAAATCGGCAGAACCCACAGTGCGAGGATGCGGCAGAACATCACGGATGTTCTCAACACCAGTGACGTACATAACAAGGCGCTCAAAGCCAAGACCAAAGCCAGCGTGTTCGCAGCCACCATAGCGCCTCAAATCCAGATAGTACTTGTAAGACTCGGGGTTAAGGCCAAGTGCCTCCATACGCGCTTCAAGCTCTTCAAGACGTTCTTCACGCTGCGAGCCTCCAATAATCTCGCCAATACCAGGCACTAAGCAATCACAGGCAGCAACCGTTTTGCCATCTTCATTTAAGCGCATATAAAACGCTTTTATTTCTTTAGGATAGTCTGTGACAAATACTGGGCGCTTAAAATGGGTCTCGGTCAAGTAGCGCTCGTGTTCAGTTTGAAGATCCATCCCCCAGCTCACGGGATACTCAAAAGAGGTGCCGTTTTTCTCGGCTGCGTCTAAAATGGAAACAGCTTCTGTATACGTAATGCGCGCAAAATCAGAGTCAACCACGTGCTGTAATCTAGCAAGCAAACCTTTGTCCACCCATTTGTTACAAAAGGCAAGCTCGTCTGGACACATGGTTAAAACCGCTTGGATAACGTATTTGAGCATAGCTTCTGCCACATCCATGTCTTGCGAAAGATTACAAAACGCCATCTCGGGCTCTATCATCCAAAACTCTGCAGCATGACGGCGCGTATTAGAATTCTCTGCCCTAAACGTGGGACCAAACGTATACACATCCCCAAATGACAGAGCGAAATTCTCGGCTTGAAGTTGACCTGAAACCGTTAGATATGCTGGCGTTTTAAAGAAATCCTGCGCATTATCCACGTTTCCAGACCCATCACGCGGCGGCGAATCCACATCAAGCGTGGTCACGCGAAACATCTCGCCTGCGCCCTCAGCATCACTAGTAGTGATAATAGGCGTTGTGACATAGATAAATCCTCGCTCCTGAAAAAACTCATGAATAGCAAAAGCTGCGACGCTTCGTATACGAAAAACCGCCCTAAACAGATTGGTTCGGCTTCTTAAATGCTGCTGTGTGCGCAAAAACTCCCGAGAAAGGCCTTTCTTTTGAATGGGATAACTTGGATCAGATTCGCCCAGTACACACACCTCGTGCGCATGTAGCTCAAATGGCTGCTGGCGCTCTGGCGTGAGCACCACGCTTCCGCTTACAGAAAGGGCTGCCCCTACGTTTTGGCTGGTTATCTCGGAATAGTTAGAAACGTCTGACTTTTGCAACACGACTTGCAAATCGCCAAAACAGCTGCCGTCATTCACAGTCACAAACGCAAACTCGCCCGAGTCGCGAATAGAGCGCACCCAGCCGGCTATCGTCACAGATGCCGGCTTTGGATCAGCGTATATTGAAGCAATAGTTTCTCGTTTCATATATTTCATTTTAGCAGACGCATGGCTTCTGTACATAGGTCGTATATATCTAACAAGGCGGTGAAGCAATACTGGTATACATAAAACGGCACATGTAGCGGCAAAACCTTTGCTGGTTCACAAACTAGTACGCAACAACTAAGCCATCGTCACAATAATTGTACAGTGAAGTCCCGTAAAACAGCTCAATGAAACAGCAAAATACTGTAGAGTGAAAGCAAAAAATAAGAGGTAACTATTCTTTTTTGAACCAAACAAAAAATTCTTGATTTCCGTGAGTTCCTTTTATCTGGCTCGCCACCGTCCCTTTAGCCGAGAAACCCGCCTGCTCATATGCTGTTTTCACTCGCTCAACTGCTGCTCTTTGCACACCTTGGTCTCTGACAACTCCGCCTTCTCCCACGTCCTTACGCTTCGCTTCAAACTGTGGCTTTACTAAAATAAGTGCCTCTCCTCCTGGCTTAAGCAACCAAGCAATAGCTTCTAAGACGTCAATTGCCGAGCAAAACGACACATCGCAAACAGCAAGGTTCACGCTTTCTTTACGCTCCTTATCTGCTACCAGATCTTGTCCTTTAGTGCGCTCCAAGAGTTCCACCCGTACATCATTTCTAAGCTCCCAAGCAAACTGAGCGCGTCCTACGTCTACCGCTAGCACAGATGCAGCTCCTGCTTGTAAAAGTGCGTCGGTAAATCCCCCGGAAGAACAGCCCATATCTAAACAGCGCAAACCCTCTACGCATATGCCAAAATCTTGTAAAGCGCCGCACAACTTCTCGCCACCCCGGCTCGCAAAGGTGCGTCTTCCTTTCACATGAAGCACTAAGCCCTCCTTCACAGTGTCACCAGGATGAACAAATTTCATTCCTCCGCCAGAAATCAAACCTGCCATTACAGCGCGCTCAGCCTCCCCTTTTGAAGAAAAAAAGCCTTGTCTTACGAGCTCTTCGTCAATCCGAGGGTTTCTCGGCATCGCGTTCTTTCTCTTCATTGCCTTCAGGGCGGTCCTCTTTTTGTTGCAAAGCTACTTCTTCTTCAAAAGAAAAATCGGTCGTATCCACAAGTTCTACTGCTTGATTACCTAATGCAAGTGCCTCGTCAAACAAATCAAGCGCTGTTTTTAAAGACACATCTTTTTGCTTTGCCTGCTTAGCGAGCTCATCGAGGCGTTTTTGTACCTCGCTATACGTTTTTTGATCAGATTTCATGAGCTGCCTTTCGAGAAATCGCTCCTAAAATACCATTTATAAATTTATAGGAATCGTCTGCGCAAAAAATCTTAGCTATCTTTACCGCCTCAGAAATAGCAACCGCATCATCAACGTCATCAACGTAGAGCATCTCATAGATTGCCACGCTCATAACCATGCGCTCAACACGACCAATACGAGAAATATCCCAGTTTTGGGCAGATTTTTTTATAAGCGTATCAAAGTCTGAGAGATGCTGCTCGGCACCTTGAGCAAGCTCTTGCGCGTAATCATCGGCAGGTCCTTGACTTACCAAATAA
>CANBCO010000072.1 GCA_947367165.1 uncultured Coriobacteriaceae bacterium | reverse complement strand
AAAAGATTTTTAGCCAACGTAAGCGTGTTTTGGTCTGCTCCGTTAAAGATATAAATTGGCCGAGAAAACAAAGCCTTGCACCACGATTGCACCGTAATGATAATGCCTGTTAGCCCGTTAATGATAACGTCGGCTGCAGTAAGCGCAAGCATAACAGGACTTGCCACAATGTAAAACACTATCAGCCAAAAGTATAAGTTTGCCAAGACGCTATATCCCATTATGGTGTGTATGACAGGCGTCCAAAGCACGAGGTTTGCGCTAAAGCCAAGCGTATTAAACATCAAGAAAAACGCGGCCGGAATCGATTGGTACCAATACGGCCACATCATCCCAATACCATCAGAAGCTGGTAGGTGCATAGCTATTGGAAGCATCAAGAAAAAGCCCCCCATCATCAACAGTATAAATCTTCCCCCCATAGAAGCTAGCGCAGGGACTTTGCTTTTTAAGCGCGGACTTATAAACGAAACAATAATAAGCCCTATAGAAAAAAGTCCCACCACAAAACAAAAGGCAGCCCAGGGATCAGTTTGCGATATTTCTGCAAAATGCTGGCTTACCTCTTGGGTTGTTTTTACAGGATTTGCGCTCCCGTCTGCAGACGTTTGAGCAAATGCGCTGATAAGTAGCGTTGGTATCATCTTGTAATCCTCCTACAACTAATGTACCCCTCTTGCACTTCTAGGCTCGTGCAAAATTGAAGCCTGCAAAAAAAGCAAAAAATTGCTACACTAGAGTGCGCACTGGGGCATCGTCCAATGGCAGGACTCTAGTTTTTGGTGCTAGCTATGGGGGTTCGAATCCCTCTGCCCCAGCCAGCTTTTAACCTTTACCCCCAGTTCCTGTTCCAGCTTGCACTGAATCTGCATTAACTTTTTTATAAGCTGGTTTTGCTGGATTTCTTACATTTATAAAAGTAATCTGATTTTCATACGTATTCAAGAGCTGATTAATTACAGCTTCTTTACTATCAAGTTGCGAGGTGGAGCCCAATGAAATTTCAATACCATTTTTAAGTGTAGCGCACGTTCCATCTGTATTAGGAACGTCGTAGCGAACAATTTGAGAACTTAAGTTTTCCGAGAAACCCGCCGAAAAATCGTATGCACATCCCACCTTATCATTGTCACAAGCATCGCCCGAGCGCGGGGTCAGCTCGCTATCGCATCCCGTAATGACAAAAGCACCACTGTCCATAGCATATGATAAGCTCGCATTTACTAAAGAATCGGTATCTGCACTTGCAACATCAACCGGTTGAATCCAGGTTTTTTTAGGCGAAAGTGCCCAAACCGTTTGTGTAGACGTTATAGGAACAAGTGCTTTTACCGCATACTCGCTCACTTTAATTTCTAATGTATGTGGAAACTTTCGCACAAACGTAACCGATTCAACCCAAGGATTCTGCTTCATCTTGCTCTCAATCGCTCCAGTATTTACGTTGAGCAAGTTAGCCCCTTCAGGCACATCCGCTAAGCGATACAAGTCTTCTTGACTGACGTGCGCTGTGCTTTCTATCTCAACCGATTCTATCTTAAACACATCAGTTAAGCTTAAAATAAACGCTGTCAGCAAAAGCGCAGCTAAAACTGCCCCTGCAACTTTAACGTAAAAGGAAATCTTGCGTTTTGTCCTCTTTGCCTGCGCTCGATTTGCCTGCTTTTTTGCCCGAGACGTTCTTGGAGAGCGTTGTTTGTTTTGTGCGCGCGAACTCGTTTGCTTGACCGCTCTTTTAGGAGCTTTCTTTGTAGCCGGTTTTGACTTGGAAGCTGCCTTTTTTTCTCGGGAGCTTTTTGAAGAAGAGACAGGGGCTCGCTTGGTAGCGGTCCTTTTTGTCGCTTTTCTTTTTTCTGTCTTTGCCACAGCTTAAAACTCCTACCTACCCAAACTCTAAAAACTCTGGCCCAATAAGTGTAACGTCACCTGCTCCCATGGTTAGTAGCAAATCACCTTCATGAAGTTCTGAGGTGAGTTTCTCGGCGACTACAGCACGCTCACTAAGATAGCTCACGTTTTCTTCTCCGTTATTGTTTGCAATGGCGTGTGCCAGACGCTTTGCCGTAACCCCAGGAATAGGCGTTTCCCCAGCCGAGAAAATATCCAGTACATAGACGTGGTCAGCATCTTCAAAAGCAGTGGCAAAATCGTCCATAAGCGCTTCTGTCCGAGAAAACCTATGAGGTTGAAAAAGCACACACACCCGAGAAAACCCAAGGCTTTTAGCTGCAGCTAAGGTGGCTTTAATCTCTGTTGGGTGGTGCCCATAATCGTCGACAACGGTAACGCCATGTTTTTTGCCCACATACGTAAACCTGCGTTTTGCGCCTTTAAACTGGGAAAGTGCACGAGCCGCCTCAGCTAGAGGAATCCCCAGATAAACGGCTACACCAAGAGCGGCACAGGCATTAAGCTGGTTATGTCTGCCAGGATTTCCTTGGAGGGTCACTTCTGCGCGCTCGCCTGTTTTTGTTTGAACAAAAAAGGTTGAAGCGAGACCAGAAGATGTATCAGAAGGAATAAGCTTCATATCAACTCCAGCTTGCGTGCCATAGGTGATAAGGGGCTTGTAAGTAGATGCAGCTAACTCTACCACGCGAGGGTTTTCTGCACAGACAACAAGTGCGCCATCAGCGGGCACTGAGTCCATAAACTTTACAAACGTTTTTTCAATCTCTTCTAGTGATTCGTAGTGGTCAAGATGGTCTGCCTCAATGTTGGTAACTACGGCAACTTGAGGGTTCATATACAAAAAAGAAGCATCAGACTCATCGGCTTCTGCCACATAGAGCTCGCCTGTACCGTTTTTTCCGTTTGTGTCAAAGCCTTCTACAATTCCTCCTACCAAAAAGGAAGGGTCTAAGTTTAGAGCACTTAGCATAGATGCAATCATAGAACTTGTAGTGGTTTTTCCATGCGTACCTGCAACCGCAATAGTGACTTTTCCATTTGCAAGCTCGCTTAACATTTTGGCTCGTGGCCACACAGGAATGGCAAGCTCTAGCGCGCGCAAAAGCTCAGGATTATCTGGCCTAATAGCAGTAGACGTTACGACGACATCAGGTTTTACAGCGTTGATATTCTTGGCACTATGGCCAAGAAAAACAGAGATACCTGCGCGTTTAAGCGAACGAACATAACGAGATTCCTTAAGGTCAGAGCCGCTTACCTGGCATCCCCGCTCTGCTAAGACAAGCGCGATGCCACTCATGCCGGCTCCTCCAATACCAATAAAGTGTGCTTTAGTAAACGTAGGTGCTTTGCTGTTGTTATTCATAGTTTGTTTCGCTTTCGGTTGCTCTCTATCTATGGTAGCGCAAATGGCGTGGGCTCGCTGCTATAATGTGAAGTGCAAAGTGGGCTAAACGATCGCGCCACAGGTGAGGAAAGTCCGGGCTCCACAGGGCAAGATGCCGGCTAACGGCCGGGCGGAGTAATCCGACGGAAAGCGCCGCAGAAAAGAAGACTCCCACTGGGCATGCGCCCAAGGAAAAGCTGAAACGGTGGTGTAAGAGACCACCAGCACGGTGGTAACATCGTGGCTTGGTAAGCCCCATCTGGAGCAAGAGCAAATAGAAACGCATAAGGTGCCCTGCCTGCGTTTGGGTAGCTTGCGAAGAGGACTCTGGCAACAGAGCTCCCAAGATAAATGATCGTTTTAAACAGAACCCGGCTTAC
>CANBCO010000071.1 GCA_947367165.1 uncultured Coriobacteriaceae bacterium | reverse complement strand
GGTTAAAACACCTTCCCAAGAATTTCTGTATTGTCTAAAAGCACCGAATAAGTAACCGATTTCACGGCCACCGACACCGATATCACCAGCTGGGACATCAGTATCTTGGCCGATATGCCTGGATAACTCTCTCATGAAAGCAGTACAGATTCTTCTGATTTCATTATCAGATCTACCTTTCAAGTCGACACATAGACCACCTTTAGCACCACCCATATCTAGACCAGTCAAGGCATTCTTAAAAATTTGTTCAAATCCCAAAAATTTTAAGATAGAAAGATTCACGCTGGGATGAAACCTTAAACCTCCTTTATAAGGTCCAATTGCGCTGTTATATTCTACACGAAAACCTCTATTTACCTGCACTTTTCCCATATCATCTACCCAAGGAACTCTAAAAGTAACAATTCGCTCTGGCTCAACAAGGCGCTCGAGCAAAGAAACTTTTTCATATTCTGGCCGCTTTTCTAAGACAGGATCCAAACTTTCTAAAACTTCGCCAGCCGCTTGAACAAACTCCTGCTCATCAGCGTATTTTTCTTGCAACGTTTTTAAAACTTGTGTACTATACGACATCTTTTTCCTCGCTTTTTTTGTGTATTGCTTACAAAAACAGTATACATTCATTGACGCCAACACAAAAAGTAAAAAATTGCTATACTTTGATAGCGCTCGGGGCGTAGCGCAGCTTGGTAGCGCATCTGCTTTGGGAGCAGAGGGTCGCTGGTTCGAATCCAGTCGCCCCGACCAGTTGCGGCGGTAGTTCAATTGGTAGAGCAGCAGCCTTCCAAGCTGCTTGTTGCGGGTTCGAGTCCCGTCCGCCGCTCCATTTTTAGACACAAGGAGCCCTTTTGGCACAGGCAACATTTGGTAGCGTGCTTCTTATCGCAAACCCCTACTCCCAAAATGGCAAATGCGAACAGATTGCACAAGACATCTTTCGCTGGCTTCAAGAGATGCCTTCTTGGACTTCAAAAGTTGACCTTGCTCTTACCAATAGCCCAGGACATGCCCAAGAACATGCCGAGAAAAGCGCCACGTATAACACGGTCGTGGCTCTTGGAGGAGATGGGCTTGTGCATGAGGTAATTAACGGCCTCATGTCGCTAGAAGAGAACAAGCGACCTTTGCTTTGCATCGCCCCTGTTGGTTCTGGAAACGATTTTGCTATGACCCTTGGTCTTACCATTAATAATGCAAAACAAGCCCTAGAAGAAGCAATCTCAGCACCCACTGCCTTAATTGACCTTGGAAAAGTAAATGATGACTACTTTATGGAAACGTTATCATTTGGACTTGATGCTGCTATTGCAATCGATACCATTGAGCGCAGAAAAGAGACTGGTAAGAGCGGGATGGCACTCTATCTTGACTCTGGCTTGCGCGTTTTTTCAAAAAAGCAAGACGGCTACCACTTTAAAGCAATTCTTGACCACGACCACGAAATTGAAGGTGTAGAAGTCTGTTTTGCCGTTCAAAACGGAGCCACGTTTGGTGGCGGATTTCAAATATGTCCTGCAGCTGATCCAAAAGATGGCAAGCTTGATCTTTGTTATACCTATGATGCGCCAAGTAGGCTCAATGCCATTAAGCTCATTATGCGGGCCAGAAATGGCAAACATGTTTCTTCTTCTATAATTGGCATTACAACCTTTAAACACATGCATGTAGCATTTGACCCTATTCCTCCTGCTCAAATTGATGGAGAGAAACTTGAACAAGCAAAAACGTTTGATATTGAAATTGTACCACGTGCGCTACGCGTTGTTGTGGGCTCTCAGTTTTTTGAGAAATACAGTCGCTAAAGCGACAATTTTATAAACACTTTCCTTACATTGCAAAACGGTTGGAACCCACGCTATTGCGAAGGTTTTATTCTTTTTCTTCTTTGGATTAAGTGGTGAGACTTGCGGCTATGTTAACTTTTGTGATAAAAATCGTCTCAACACGTGATAAAAGAAGGAATAGTGCGTGGTTTTGGGCAATAGAGCCGTATCTGCAAGAAAAAAGCCCCTATAATAAGGGGCTTTTTTGTAGCGTTATAATTGAGGTCGCAAGCTTAAAAAAGAGGCTTATACGCAGCGTCTAGTGCCTCTTTTACCTCTTCTGCAGTTTTAAGCTCCATCACCCGCTCTGCCAAATCTTTTGCCTCTGCAACTGTCCAGGTAGAAATAGTTTTTCTTGTGCGCAAAATAGAAGGTGCCCCTACGCTAAACTCATCAAGCCCAAAGGCAATAAGAAGCGGAATAAGCTTTACGTCTGCAGCAGCTTCTCCACACATGCCTACCATAATGTGAGCCTCGTTTGCAGCCTTGCAAATGTTTCTAATAGAGCGCAAAACCCCAGGGTTATACACGCTGTAGAGGTACGCTATTGCATCGTTTCCACGATCTGCACACATGGTATACCCTGTCAAATCATTGGTTCCTATGGAGAAAAAGGCGCACTCCTCGGCTAAATCATCGGCGATAAGGGATGCGGCTGGCGTCTCCATCATAACGCCAATCTCTATGTCATCATTAAAAGCTATCCCTTCTGAGCGAAGTTCTTCTTTGCACTCCTCAACCAGTGCTTTTACCTCGCGAACTTCTTCTAAGCACGTCACAAGTGGAATCATGATTTTAATGTCTCCAAAAGCGCTTGCGCGCAAAAGTGCTCTTAACTGGACTTTGTATTGCTCAGGATTGTGAAGACAATAACGAACTGCACGATATCCCATGAAAGGATTTTCTTCCTTCTTTAAGTTCATGTACGGAATCTCTTTATCCCCACCCACGTCAAGGGTCCTAATAATAACTGGCTTTCCCTTCATGCGAAGTGCCACTTTTTGATACGCTTCAAACTGCTCATCTTCTGAAGGAAGCTCCTTGGAGTCCATAAATAAAAACTCTGTGCGAAAAAGGCCAATCCCTTCTGCATCATTTTCAATAGCGGCATTTGCGTCTGTGGGGTTTCCTATGTTTGCAACTAAGATTTTTTCAGAGCCATCAGCGGTTTTAGTTGGCTTTCCGCGAAACTCCTCAAGAGCTGCTTTGTCTGCGGCCGCCTGAGCTGCATTTTCCTCATATTTTGCAATCTCTTCCGGCGTTGGATTTACATACACTTCACCGTAGTTTCCCTCAACAATAACGGTGTCACCATTTCTGCAGATGGTGGTTGCATTCGGGACCGATAAAACCGCAGGTATCTCTAGTGCACGCGCAATGATGGCAGAATGAGAGGTACGCCCGCCTGTCTCGGTAACAATAGCGGCAACGTTATCTTTATCAATATCTGCTGTCATTGAGGGGGTAAGGTCTTTTACGACCACAACGCTATTCTCGGGTAAATTGGACAAATCGACTACTTGCTTTCCTAACAAATGAGCAAGAAGCCCTGTTCTAATATCGGTCACATCTGCAGCACGTTCGCGCATAAGCGGGTCTTCCATGTTATCAAACATGGTGTAGAACATATCACATGCCTCGTCCACTGCCTGCTCTGCGCTCATACCATCGGTGATGCGGCGGTTAATCTCTTCTTGCATCATGGTATCTTGAGCCATCATGATGTGTCCAAGCATAATCTGCGATTCCTCAACACCTACCGTGGTGGCCATTTTGTCTGCAAGAGCTTGTGAATACTCGCAATATGCAGCAAGTGCCGCCTCATAACGCTCCTTTTCCTTCTCGGGATTATTGTGAGCCGTAGGCGTATACGTCAA
>CANBCO010000070.1 GCA_947367165.1 uncultured Coriobacteriaceae bacterium | reverse complement strand
AACGGTTAAGGAAAAAGAGATGATACAGCAAGAAACCATGCTTCAAGTTGCCGACAACTCTGGTGCACGCGTGGTCAAGTGCATCAAAGTTCTTGGCGGATCAAAAAGACGTTATGCCGGTATAGCTGATGTTGTCATAGCGGCTGTACAGGAAGCAACGCCAGGTACCAATGTGAAAAAAGGAGACATCGTTCGCTGTGTGATAGTGCGCTCCAAAAAGGAGATAAGGCGAAATGATGGCTCGTATATTAGGTTTGACCAAAACGCCTGCGTGCTTATTGATAACGATGGAAACCCAGTTGGAACGCGTATTTTTGGACCAGTTGCACGTGAGCTTAGAGACCATAAGTACATGAGAATAGTGTCTTTAGCACCAGAGACACTCTAGGAGGAATGTAGTGATGGCGATTAAATACAGTATAAAACGCGGCGATAATGTAGTTGTTATCAGCGGAAAAGATAGAGACAAGCACGGTAAAGTGCTCCAGGTCATGCCTCACGAAGGTAGAGTGGTTGTAGAGAACGTAGGTATGGTTAAAAAAGCACAACGCCCAACGCAACAAAATCAACAGGGAGGACTCGTTTCCATCGAGTCGCCTATTCCTATCTCAAATGTGATGTTGGTTTGTCCAAAATGCGACAAGCCTACGCGCGTATCACATAAACAAGACGGCAAAAATGCAGTAAGAATATGCAAAAAATGCGGAGCTGAGTTCTAAGCGCTCTGTACTATAACCGGCTCGCAAAGCTCCTGCTATTAAGCTTTGCGAGGCACGAGGGCTTATTTCGCTAAGCATTCCCGTGCGTAACATTCCCAAAGGAGAAAAGATGGCAGAAGAAAAAAAGAAAACAACAAGTAAGGCACGTACAAAAAAAGAGGCTTCTAAAGCTTCCGAGAAATTCACCCCTCGCCTTAAAGCCAAGTACAACGATGAGGTTAGAGCAGCTCTTACCAAGCAGTTTGGCTACACAAACCCCATGTGTGTTCCTAAAATCGAAAAGATTGTGGTGAACATGGGTGTTGGCGAAGCGGCCCAAGACGGAAAAGCTATCGAAGGGGCAGTTCGTGACCTTACCACCATTACAGGACAGAAGCCCTTGGTTACTCGGGCACGTAAATCAATTGCTACGTTTAAATTGCGTGCAGGCATGCCAATTGGTGCCAAGGTAACGCTTAGGCAAGATCGCATGTGGGATTTTCTTGATCGTCTTGTCTCGATTGCGCTTCCTCGTGTGCGTGATTTTAGAGGGCTTTCTACTAAAAGCTTTGATGGTCGCGGCAATTATTCATTAGGCGTGACCGAGCAGACTATTTTTCCAGAGATTAGTTTTGATTCCATCGATCACATTCGTGGCATGGATATTACTATTGTGACAACGGCAAAAACAAACGAGGAAGCTGAGGCGCTTTTATCGGCATTTAACTTCCCGTTTAGAAAAGAGCAACAAAGCGCCTAGTGATACGGCAGCTAAGTTGGTACTTAAGGAGGATGTGTGGCTAAAACTTCTTTAAAAGCGAAAGCAGCTCGCAAACCTAAGTTCTCATCTCGCATTCAAAGGAGATGCCAGAGGTGCGGAAGGCCTCATTCAGTCTATCGCAAATTTGGACTTTGTAGAGTTTGTTTGAGGGAACTTGCAAATAAAGGAGATTTACCAGGCGTGCGCAAAGCAAGCTGGTAAAATAAAAGGAAGAAGAGAAGGCGCAGAAGCGAAACTGCTACGGGTTGTTTCGAACTCTGCACCTTATAAGTTTCGAGTTAAGGAGAACCGATGCATATTCAAGATTCAGTAAGCGATATGCTTACCCGTATCAGAAATGCAAATAGCGTAGGAAAGCAAAGCGTTTCTATGCCATTAACCAAAGTGCTAAAAGAGATAGCACGGGTTATGAAAGAAGAAGGCTATATTGCCGAGTATGAGATTGAAGACACCACTCCGGTAAAAACACTCACACTCACTCTAAAGTATGGTCCAAAAGGTGAGCGTACCATTAAAGGTATTAAGCGCATTTCTAAACCAGGTCTTAGAAAATATGCGCAAGCAAAAGAACTTCCACGCGTGCTTGGCGGCCTGGGAACTGCCATCATTTCAACGAGCAAAGGCATGATGTGTGATCGTGATGCCAGAAAAGCCGGTGTTGGTGGCGAAGTTATTGGATACATTTGGTAACAGAGCGAAAGGAGTAAGACATGTCACGTATTGGAAAACAGCCTGTTGATATTCGCTCTGGTGTGAGTGTCGACATTAACGAGACGAGCGTTTCTGTAAAAGGACCCAAAGGCGAGCTTTCGCGTACCTTTTCTCCGCTCGTTACTATTACACAATCCGAGAATACCATCACTGTTTCACCTGTAAACGATTCTCGGGAAGCAAATGCACAATGGGGTCTTACACGTACCCTCATTAACAACATGGTAGAAGGCGTCACGGACGGCTTTAAAAAAGAGCTTGAGCTTGTGGGCGTTGGATATCGTGCGCAGCTCAAAGGACGCGATCTTGAGCTTTCGTTGGGTTATTCGCATCCTGTGCTTTACCCACAGCCAGAAGGTATCACCTTTGAAGTTCCCGATAATACCCACATTAACGTCTTGGGATACTCCAAAGAGCAAGTTGGACAAGTTGCTGCAGAAATTCGCGCAAAACGTCCGCCTGAGCCTTATAAAGGAAAAGGTGTTCGTTATGTGGGCGAGCATGTAAGAAGAAAACTTGGTAAGGCAGCGAAATAGTTAACAATGCGTAGTACCCCGTAAGGTGCTACACCAGATTGGAGACAAACATGGACAAGCAAAAAGCAAAGAGCGCAAAGCTTGCAAGAAGACACAGACGTGTGAGAGGAAAGATTTTTGGAACTCCTGAGCGTCCCCGTCTTTGCGTAAGACGTTCAAACGCTCACATCTACGCAATGCTTATTGACGACACAACAGGAAATACCCTTGTTGCTGCCTCAAGCGTAGAGCAAGAGTACAAAAAAGCTCACAAGAGTGGCTCTAATAAAGAAGCCGCTGCGCTTGTGGGAGAAATGATTGCAAAAAAAGCTAAAAAGGCAGGATACGAGACGGTTACTTTTGATCGAGGTGGCCGAATCTATCATGGTCGTGTGCGTGCGCTTGCAGAAAGTGCTCGCGAAGCCGGACTCAAATTCTAGGAGGAAAATAGTATGGCTCGTACACAAAAACGCAACCGTGAAGCCTCCGAGTTTGAGGAGCGCGTCATCTTTATTCACCGTGTGTCAAAAGTAGTTAAAGGCGGACGTCGTTTTAGCCTTTCTGCTCTTGTTGCGGTAGGAGACGGAAAAGGCAATATTGGTCTGGGCATGGGAAAATCACAAGAGGTTCCAGGAGCAATTGCAAAAGCAGTAGAGGACGCAAAAAAGCACATGTTTGCCGTTCCGGTGACAGAATCGGGCTCGATTCCTCACCAGGTCATTGGGCACTTTGGCGCAGGCCGTGTTATCATGCAGCCCGCCATTGAAGGAACGGGAGTCATTGCAGGAGGACCTGTGCGTCCCCTCTTTGAGCTTGCAGGAATAAACAATATTTTGTCAAAATCTTTAGGTACCAATAACGCTCTTAACATGGTAAAGGCTGCTGTAAAAGGTCTACAACAGCTTGAAAGCCCCGAGGCAACCGCTCAAAGACGTGGCATTTCTGTAGATGAGATGTTTGGGAGAAAGAAGGCGAAATAATGGCCGAGAACAAAATCAAAATCACCCTTGTTCGCAGTGCAGACTGCCAGGTAAAAAACGAC
>CANBCO010000069.1 GCA_947367165.1 uncultured Coriobacteriaceae bacterium | reverse complement strand
AGGTTGCCGAGAAACCAACGGCAAAAAAAGCAGCCACAAAAGCTGGTGCCAAAAAGTCTGCTGCTAAGAGTAGCGAGACAAAAGAGGCTCCTGCCAAAAAGGCGGCGGCTAAAAAAGCTACGGGAGCAAAAAAGGCTGCTACAAAAAAGGCTGCTTCTGCCTCAAAGGCGGCAAAAAAAGAAGTGTTGGAAACTCCTGTGTTGCTTGAAGAAGAAAGCGAGCTTACCTCTTTTGCTGCTATTGAAGAGCACTTGTTAGACATCGCGCATTTGCAAGAAGACACGATTACAGAAGATGAGATTCAAGGCTCTCTCATTATGTTTGACGCAACAAGTGATGAGCTTGGGGAGCTCTATGATCACTTGCGAGCACAGGGCGTCAAAATTTCTGGGGCTGAGCACAAAGTGGATGAGCAGACATTGGAAGACTTGGTAGAGGCTCAAATTGAGGCAGAAGATGCTGCTTCTGAAGAGTCACTTGCCTTAGCCGAGGTCTCGGCGAGCGAAGCAGAGCGTTTGGCAGAAGAGTCAAAAAAACGGGCAAAAAGAAAGCCTCGCAAGCGCGCTCCTCGCAAAAGAAGAGTTGATACTGCAAATGTGCTTTTAACGGGAGATCCCGTTCGCATGTACCTAAAAGAAATAGGAAAAGTGCAGCTCTTAAGTGCTGCTGATGAGGTACACCTTGCCATGAAAATAAAACAAGGTACCGAGGCGCTTGAAAAGCTCCAAAAATATGAAAATGGCGAGATAGATCTTACCAGGCCCGAACGTCTGCGCTTTACTCGGCAAGAAGAGATGGGGCTTGAAGCAAAACAGGATCTCATTAGTGCAAATTTGCGCCTTGTGGTTTCGATTGCAAAGCGCTATGTGGGACGTGGCATGCTCTTTTTAGACCTTATTCAAGAAGGCAATTTGGGCCTTATTCGTGCCGTTGAAAAGTTTGATTACACAAAGGGATTCAAGTTTTCAACGTATGCTACCTGGTGGATTAGACAGGCAATAACGCGTGCGGTTGCAGATCAAGCACGCACCATCAGGATTCCGGTGCATATGGTTGAAACTATTAATAAGCTTAATCGCGTGCAGAGGCAGCTTAGGCAAGACTTGGGAAGAGAGCCAACGCCCGAGGAAGTTGGGGTGGAGATGGAGCTTCCGGCAGAACGCGTAAAAGAAATTCAAAAAATTTCGCAAGAGCCAGTGTCTTTGGAGACGCCTATTGGAGAGGAAGAAGACTCGCAGCTAGGTGACTTTATTGAAGATAACACTGCCGTGGCTCCTCCTACGGCTGCCCGAGAAACCATGCTAAAAGAACAGCTGGAACTGGTATTGGACTCGTTATCCGAGCGTGAACGCAAAGTGATTAAGTTGCGCTTTGGCTTAGAAGATGGGCATCCCCACACGCTTGAAGACGTGGGACGCGAGTTTAATGTTACCAGAGAGCGGATTCGCCAGATTGAATCTAAGACGCTTGCAAAGCTGCGTCAGCCTTCTCGCGCGAATCGCTTGAAAGATTATACGGATTAGGTTATAATCTATTCTGCACATAATTCCTCGGTAGCTCAATGGTAGAGCCCGCGGCTGTTAACCGCGTTGTTATAGGTTCGAGTCCTATCCGAGGAGCCAGATTACTATTTGGCTTCGGCGATTACGCCGGAGCCGTTTTTGTATGTTTGGTGTGCCCATTTGAGCTTTTTATAGTATGATTGATGATGCAAATGTGCATGGACAACATTGACCAAAAAAAGGAGACTATCATGTATAAAAAAGTTAACCATAAAGTGCTCTCTCTCTCTCTCTCTCTTGCTGTTAGTAACAGCGCTATTTGTTTCTAGTTTTGTTTTTATACCAAAACCTTGCTTAGCAAGCAGTTTTGGCTATGATGCTCAAAGTGTAAGGCTTCATACTGGTGAAACCGGTGCCTTTATTGTGGCAGGGGGAACGTACGGTGAAACAGCCGATTATCATTTCGGGGGGACATCAGGGACAGACGGCGTGCTCTATATACACCCGCAGAATGCTGCTACAGAAATTACGGTTTCCAACGAAGGAACAACCACTGACAGGATTGAAATGACGTCAGCAGCTACGATAATCTTGGCAGGAGTAAATATCGACATGAGCAATGCGATAGGAGTAGCAGGATTGACAATTCCTTACGATGCAGCTTTTGATGTAAATATCTTGTTAGAAGATAATACTCAGAATATACTGAAAGGATCGCAACAAGGACAGGGAATTAATCCTGCTTATCCCGGTATATTTAAGGAAGATGGTGATGGGACTCTAACAATCGGGGTCAAAGAGGGCGCAAAGGGAACAGGTCAGCTAGAAGCAGTTGCAGGTGATTGTGTAAAATATGGTGCAGCTGGTATCGGCTCAATAGCTGATGACCCTGAAGCTAATAATATAACTATCACCGGAGGCATAATCACTGCAAGGGGAAGTGGCGATGGTGCCGGAATCGGCGGTGCACGTTCGGCAGGCGCAGGAAACATTAAAATCACCGGTGGTAAAGTATATGCATATGGAGGAAGAGTGGGAGGAAACGAGGGAGGATTTGGAATTGGCAGCGGAACAGGTGGCGATGCAAGAAATATCACTATAAGCGGTGGAGAAGTTGAGGCATATGGATATTTTGCACCCGGAATTGGCGGACAAGCTGTAGATGGTATTACTATAAGCGGCGGCAAAGTTACAGCAATCGCTGAGGACAGCCGTAATGGGTCTGCTGGAATTGGATCGATGGGGACCCGTGAGGCAAATAATATTACTATCACAGGAGGAGTGGTCACTGCAACCGGAGGAGATGCAGGCCCCGGTATTGGCTCGGCGTTTACTAAGACTCTTTCACCCCAAAACATAACCTTAGATGGCGACGCAGTTGTAGTAGCTACCGCTGGCGCTAGTGCTACAGTAGACCCTATTGCACCAGCTAACGGTTTTACATTTAATAAAGGCATAACTTTCACCCGCAAAGGAACAGGCGACTATACCGGCGAGATGCGAGGAAATGTAACCGTTACTGAAAGCGTAGAAATTCCAACAGACTTTGCTGTAACCAATAAGAGTACGCTTACTGTAGCAAGCACAGATAGTCTTGAAAACCCAGTTAGCTTATCTGTAGCAAGTGGTAAGACCTTAACTATAGACAGCAGCTCATACCTTATAAATGAAGGAAACATTGTAGAAGGTACAGCTATAGATTGTAAAGGCATCATCAAAACATTGCTTACCTATGATGCACAAGGCGGAGAAATTGAGGCAATAAACGAAGATAGCTACATCATCTACCAAGACCAAGATGGTATAAAGAAGTACGAAAACCTTCCAGAAGCAGAAAAGGAAGGATACGACTTTAGTGGTTGGTATACCAAAAAGGATGGACAAGGAACACAGGTAGAAAATGGACAAGATGTGCTTCTTAACAACCACGTTCTGTATGCAAAATGGACACCGATTCCAGGCCCCACTCCTCCAGATCCAGGCCCTGAACCCTCACCAGACACCAAAGAAGGCTGGGAACAAGATGACACAGGCTGGCGCTACTTTGTTGATAATGCCGCCATTTCCGGTTGGAGGTGGATTGATGATGCCTACGGTGCTCACTGGTACTTCTTTGGAGACGATACCTATATGCTTTCTTCTAGCTGGCTCTACGATCAAGATGCTCACTCATGGTACTGGGTATGCTCAACAGGTCCTATGATTACCAAACTCTGGCAGTGGATTGATAACGAGTGGTATGGCTTTTACTG
>CANBCO010000068.1 GCA_947367165.1 uncultured Coriobacteriaceae bacterium | reverse complement strand
GCACATATCCTGCCGCCATTTTACCTGCTATGGCCGGCAAGTAGCTCATAGTTCCCAACTGGGTGCGTTCGGAGCGCGCCGAAGTTGCCGCAGCCGGGATAGAAGCGGGTTTCTCGGATGAAAAAAGCGTTGTAAGCGAAGAAATGCCCAGCTTGCGCGCTTCTTTTCGCATGACTCTTGCGATTGGGTCGTTTTGGGTTTGAAAGAGATCCCGCACACACAGTTTTTGCGGATTGAATTTGTTAGCCGTTCCCAAAACTGAGATAAGCGCCAGGTTTTGCTTTGGCGCATACTGTGCAAACGCCAACTTAACCGAGACCGAATCCAACGCATCGATAAGGTAATCGCACGATCCAAGCGAAGCCAAAAAAGCCGGAACATCTGCATGAAGGAGATGAACGCGTTTTGCCGTTACCTCGCAAGACGGGTTGATATCGTGTGCATACGCTTTAAAAACCTCAACTTTAGGATGCCCTAGCGTTGACAAGAACGCAAGTGCTTGGCGGTTTATATTGGTGAGCTGAACCTCGTCGCCATCAAGCACGGTAAGATGACCAACCCCAGCTCGTACCAGCGCATCTGCCGCAGCCGAGCCCACTCCTCCAAGACCAGCCACACAAACATGCGCATTACGCAGCCGAGAAACCCCACCTTCGCCAAGAAGGCGCGCGGTTCGCTCATACCACGGTTGTTCTGAGCCTGCCGGCATGTTGAAACTACCAATCTAGCTGCATAAGGCGCTCGATTGCCAAGATATAGATGACAAGCGAGTCTTTTAAGTGCTGCTCTGAAACCCCTTCGTTTGCCGTGTGAATCGCGCCTACCCATTTGGGAAGCTCTAGATGCTCGTCTTCTAGCCCATAGCTCACAGCATGTGGAAAATGCCGTGCATAAGTGCCGCCGCCCATGGTAAATGGCTTTCTGTTTTGGTGTGTGTAGTCATTGTAAACTTCTAAGAGCGCCTGGATTTCTGGGGCGTCCTCCTCAATCCAGTACGCCTCATCCTCAATGTTTACCTTGACAGCAAGGCCGTATTTGTGGCCAGCAGCGTGCAGAAGGTCAGTGAGTTCAGCTCCCGTTATGGACTTGGGAAACCTGATGTCAAGAAGTTGCACAAACTGGCCGTCTTTTTTGTGAATCGCTCCTCCAATGCAGGTAAGCGGGTCAAAAAGATCGTCGGTTCTGTCTATGCATAGGCCGCTTCCGTCATAAGCGTCCAAAAGGGCTTTCTCAAAAGTGAAGAAGAGTTTCTCGGAATCGCTGAGTAAATCTTGCTCAATGAGGTAGTTTACCAGCATGCCAATGGGATTTTTGGTGTGCTCTGGCGTTGCGGCATGGCCTCCAACGCCGCGCGCAAACAAGCGCACGAGCCCGTCTCCGTCATCAATAATGTCAATGCCGCGCACCTCGGGAAGATTTTGCAAATCGCACCTTACGATGCAGGTTGCCGTAAACGGAATAACGTTATGCGCTCTTCCCGCAAAGAAGTCCACCACGTTGCCGTCTTCTATCTTTGGCGAGGTCACAGTAGCTGTCGCGATGCCTTTTTCGCCAACGCAAAGCGGCCACCAACCGTCTGGTGTGAACAAAAACTCAGGTGGATCGTATTTTTTGTTGTAATAGGCTATATCACCAAAGCCAGTTTCCTCATTGGCTCCTAGTAAAATGCGGAGCGTGTAGGGCAGCGTTCCGTCGCCGGCTTTTTCTCGCTCTGCAAAATAGTGGGCGGCATAAAGCGAGAGGACGGCCGGTCCTTTGTCGTCAAGAACACCGCGGCCGAGAAGATATCCCTCTTTCCGCTCGAGCCTAAAAGGGTCGCCGGTCCAGCCTTCGCCTCCGGGCACCACATCAAGATGGGCAAGAACGGCAATCTGCTTGGAAGAGCGACCAGGAAGATCTGCGACCACTATGTAGCCGTTATCGTTTCTGGCGTGAAGTCCCAAGCGTTTGGCCATAGCCTCACCAACTTCGAGAGCCGCGGCAGGTCCCGGGCCAAAGGGGGCGCCTTCCTCGGCTTGTTCTAAGTTCTCAACAGAATCGATTGAAACGAGCCGGCCAATGTCTTTTACAATTTGGGGCCAAATCTCGTCAACGTAGGCTTTGACTTCTTCTTTGGTTCTTGTATATTCCATAAAAACCTTGCTTGTCTACAAACAGAGCCAGATTAAAATCTGGCTCATAACCTGCTAGTATGTAGGGTTTGTGCGTAAACTATTCGTCAGTTTGCACGTCTTGTTCAACGATTACTTCTTCTGCCTCATCTTTTGGAGCAGGCACGGGCACCCCTTGGATGCGCACGTTTGAAGCTTGTTGCTTGCCGTTTTGGCCATCGGTGATGTCAAAATCAACAATCTGGTTCTCATAAAGCGTCTTAAAGCCCTCCATTTGTATTTCTGAAAAATGCACAAATAGGTCATCGCCGCCTTCGCGCTCAATGAACCCGTAGCCTTTTTCGGGATTAAACCACTTTACTTTTCCTTGAGTCATTCTTTTTGCCTTTCTCTATCTTTACCTGTACTTTTTCTTGCTTTCCTTACGAACGCTTATTTAGAAAGTACAGTATAGACAAAAATAGAACAACGTGCAAGAAGATATTTTGAACTTTTGTAAAGTATGCTGGACAATTTTACCTTCTTTTGTTACTATGTTTGTTATACTAGACAAAACCGATCAAGCGGAGCAAAATGAGAGAGATAGCACCAATACCTAGAACGCAATACCTCTCTCAGCTAGAGCCTCATGTGAATAATCACGTCATAAAGCTGCTTAAAGGTGTGAGGAGGAGTGGAAAAAGCACCCTTTTAGATCAGCTTAAAGATCGCTTGATTACAGAAAGGGGCGCACAGGAGAGTGAGTTTTTAAAACTCAACTTTGGAAATTATAAAAACCTTATCTTTAACAATACCGGAAGGGTAAATGCCTACTTACAAGAGCAGGAACGACACGGCATTCGCTACCTATTTCTCGACGAAATCCACCTTTTGCCTGGCTGGGAATTGCTCTTAGAATCACTCCTAGAAGATACCAAACTTGATATCTATATAACAAATTCTAACGCAGCACATATAGATAGCGGTTTTACGCGCTCTTTCTGGGATTATTACGTAAGCTTTGACATTTTGCCTTTAAGCTATCGCGAAATATCGCAAAATCTTGACGAGGGAGTCCCGTTTAACGAATACCTAACGTATGGCGGCTTTCCGCTCTTGCGAAATATAAACCTTGATGGTTCTTCTCGGCTAAAATACCTTGAAGGTATCTGTGATACCGTCATTTTAAAAGATATTTTAGAGCAAGGGAATTTTAGAGATCCAAAGCTCATCACTAACGTGCTCGACGTGTGCTTAAATAATTTGGGTGAGCCAATAAGCGGGCGTGCGCTTCAAAAGAAGCTGCAAAAGTCGCAGCTAGAATGCTCACTTCAAAAAACGCTTTCATATGCCGAAGCCCTGCAAAACGCCTACCTCCTTTATAAATGCAAGCGCTTTGACATTAAACGAGGCTCCATTATTCAAACGCGCGCAAAAGTATATGCAGTTGATGTAGGCATTAGAGAGGCTTTTGTGGGGAACAACGGTGAAGAAATAGAGCGCACGCTGGAAAACCTCGTCTTTTTAGAACTCAAGCGAAACGGCTGGGCGATATATACGGGCGAATATGGAAACATGCATATCGATTTTGTTGCCATAAAGGGAAAGGAACGTGTCTACATCCAAGTTTGCTATCTTTTGGCCGAGCGGAGCATTCTCAGTCGCGAGTTTGGCCCGCTGGAAGCACTTAACGACAGCTTTCC
>CANBCO010000067.1 GCA_947367165.1 uncultured Coriobacteriaceae bacterium | reverse complement strand
GTAGCGGGCTTCCTTTACCCAATCTGCCAGGTCTTTTGCACTCATGCCTAAGTTCGCTTGATGCACCGTTTCCATGGTAAGAAGCTCAGCCGCTGCACTTGGACACTTATTGTCAATCACGTACAGCTCAAAATCTGGAAGTTCTTCTTTAATCATGTCGCGCGCAGTCTTAGCCGCCTCAACGCTAGACGAAAGCCCTCGTGTAAA
Source organism: uncultured Coriobacteriaceae bacterium (assembly GCA_947367165.1). Taxonomy (GTDB): domain Bacteria; phylum Actinomycetota; class Coriobacteriia; order Coriobacteriales; family Atopobiaceae; genus CANBCO01. The sequence continues at coordinate 3,604 of CANBCO010000067.1, read as the reverse complement.
TGCAAGGTAGATAGTTGGTTTTCCCTTTTTTGCTGCCGCTTTAAATATTTCATAATAACGTCCGGGCGTCACTGCGCTGGTCTTTGGATAGGTGCCGTGGCGCATTTGGTTATAAAACTCATGGGCACTCTGGTCTTCAAAGAGATTGTCAAGATGCTCCACGCCATCTATGGTGTAGGGAAACTCAATAAGCTCTATTCCCAAGGCACGAACCACCTCCGGATTAAAATCTCCGCAGGTATCTGCCATAATTGTAATATCAGAAGGCGCACTAAACTGTTCAAAATCTGCCCTATTTGTAGCACCCACGTCTTGCCGAGGCGCCTTTACCTCAGAATTATTTGTCATATGCAAGCCTTTCGCCCCCTTCTTAGCTTTCTATTGCTCTGGATTTTCTTCCTCGGGCTTTAAAATGCCATAACCACCATTTTTTCTTCTATAGATAACATGGACGTTATGGGTATCTTTATCGGTGTAGACAAAGAAATCGTGCCCGAGAAGATCAGTTTGTACCAACGCGTGCTCTTCATCCATTGGTGCCATACTGATGTATTTGGTACGTACAAGCTGCTCGTCTTCTGGAATCTCACCGAGTGCTTTCTCGTCTTGAAGCACTTGGTTCTCAAGAGCCTCATTTTGTGCTGTAATGTTGTCGTAAGGCCCTTTACCACGGTTTCTTCTATCAATTATTTTGGTCTTGTACTTTCTAAGTTGGCGCGTGGTCATACGAGCTGCCTCGTCAATTGCCGCATACATATCTTCCTTTTTGCATTCAACGCGAACCACAAAACCACGAGACCTAAGTGTTACCTCGCACACATTATTCTTGGCCTCTCCTTTATAGTTTTGCGATTTTAATACCACGTCGCAGTTGGTAGATCCAATGTCAAAGACTTTTACGGCGTCTCCAATTTTATTTTCAACGTGCTCGCGCAATGATGGCGTGACGCTCATTTTTCTTCCAGTAACTTGAATGTTCATAGCATCCCTTTCTAAATTGGGGTCAACTCTTTTTTTATCTTCTATTCTATTTTATACCCAGCCGCACTTTTCTGCTTAACGGCGTCTGTTTTATGAGCTAGATATGCAAAAACCTGTTGCATAAAAAACACTCTCGTCCTTTACCATGTCCGGGCAACCGATGCCGCAGTTATTGCGCTAGCTCCTCGAACAAGAAGTGCCCGCGCTGCCTCCCTTATGGAAGCTCCTGTAGTAATAACATCATCTAGCAGCAAAAGGCGTGCACCATACACATCTTTTGCCACCTCAAACGTCCCTTTCATGTTTTTTACGCGATCTTCTCGGCCAAGCTTGCGCTGGTCTTTAGCCTCTTCATGAATAAGCACGTCTACCAAGGGAAGTTCTAACATCTCAGCAGCCTTATTGGCCACAAGTTCCATGTGGTCAAAACCGCGGCGCCTGTAGGCTTCATGCGTTGCTGGAATAAAAGTAACCGCATCAATTGCTGAAAAGTCAACGCGTTTTGTCCTCTTTTTTCTTTCTTTTCCGAGAAACGCGCAGAGTTGCTCCTCCTTTCTCTCCCAAAAGCTTGCCTCTTCAAGTGCACCTACTAGTGCTGCTGCTAGATAAGGTGCCAACCTGACTTCGTTTTGATCTTTGTAGACGGTAATAAGAGAGGCGGCGGGGCCTTCGTAAGTAAATGCGCTTACAACCGCCTCTGTTTCCCAAGCCTCTTTGCACTCGGTGCACACGAGCCAGCCGCAAGGAGCCCCACAGACTGGACACGCATAGCGTTGCTCAATCCAGCTGAGCATTTGCATGCAATCTGGGCATAGGAGCTCACCAAGTTCATCGCAAAAGGCACACCTTGTGGGCCAGAGCAATTCTTGGAAAGCTTCAAGAGTGTGTTTGGAAAAAAGAACGCGCCCCATGGAATTCTCCAAAGGGCGCAAGTGAAGGGGGAGTACAAATATAAACTTTTCACTTGCTTAAAGCGGCTTAGAGCTAAAAAAAGAAAGCAACTTCACAAAAAACACACAATTAAGATAGGAAGAGTTTTGTTGCGTTTTGCCAAAGAGCCTCTTCTACCTCATGTTTTGATGCTATTTTTGCTTCCTCAAAAAGTGTAGCAAGAAAGTCTTCTACTACCGTCACAAAAGCGCATCTACACGGCATTCCGCGAAGAGGCTCTGGCGACATATAGGGTGCGTCAGTTTCTGTAACGAGTGCTGTAAGCGGGGTTTCAAGAGCGGCTTGGCGGATTTCCTCGGATTTTTTAAACGTAAGCGCGCCTCCATACGCAATGGTGCACCCCATATCCAAAAAAGGCCGCATGACAGAAGGTCCTTGAGTAAAACAGTGCAACACGCATCCTTGCTTTGGGATTCCTACCGTGGAAAGTATGCGCTCGGCATCTTTGTGAGCAGTGACGTTTTCGTCATCTTTTTGGTCCCTAATGTGAAGCTCAACGGGGAGATTTTGCTTGACGGCAAAGGAAAGTTGTGCTGAAAACGCCTCGACCTGGAGCTCTTTGGGAACATCGCAGGTGTAGTCAAGGCCAATTTCTCCAATACCTGCAGCAAGCGGATGGGCGAGAAGCTTTTGAAACGCAGCCTCGCCATCTTGCAAAAACGATTCTGCATGATAGGGGTGCGCACCTGCTAGAATGCGGAGCGTAGGCGGGTTTGATACGGCCGCCAGGGCGTCTGTGAGCTGGGCAAGAGCTGCATCTGGATCTTTGGCCTCTTCTGCAGGATCAAGCGGCGTTACCACAAGCTCCACGCCAGCTTCGCTTGCGGCTTGCAACGCGTCTGCTACAACAAGCTCCCGAGAAATAAGATGAGTATGCGTATCTGCAACCGGTGCTGATGCACGCAAAATGCGATGAGGTCGGCCTTTTTTGTCCAAAAATTCAAGATATGTTGAGGTCATGCGGTTAGCTCCTTTTTGATTATGTGGCGAGGTTTGAAGCTTGGGCTGGGCTCGCCAGGTTGTGCCGGTGGGTGTGCTGGCGGAGTTATGCCCTCGCGGGGTTTCGCCAGCAAAATCATGCGTGTAGCTCCTGGTAAAGGACAGCAAAGTCTTCTGGCGTGAGACGCTCTGCCCGTACGTCTTGGGAAAACCCCAGCTTGTTAAGTGCGCCCTGTACTTGTTCTGGTTTGTACCCGGCTTGCTTTAAGTTATTTACCAGCGTTTTTCTGCGCTGTGCAAACGAGCGGTCTACAAAGGCAGAAAGGGCGCGTTTCTCGGAAGCACAAAAAGCGTTGTCCTTGCGCGCAAGCGAAATCACAGCCGATGCTACGTGCGGCGGGGGATAAAAGCTCTCTGGACTCACCAAAAAAGACCCTGTTACACGAGCATAAAGGGCAAGTTTTACCGTGTAGGCACCGTATGCTTTTGTGCCGGGCTTTGCCTGCATGCGCTCGGCGACTTCGCGCTGAACCATCACGGTGGCCACCTTAATGGTTGGCTGCGTTTGAAACACTTTGAGCACCATAGTAGCGGCGATGTTATACGGCAAATTTGCAACGAGTTTGGTGGGAGGCGCAGGATCTGTCTCTTATACACATCTCCGAGCCCACGAGACGTAGAGGAATCTCGTATTGCGGCTTAGTCTTGAAAAGAGTGGGGGGGGGGGGGGGGG
>CANBCO010000066.1 GCA_947367165.1 uncultured Coriobacteriaceae bacterium | reverse complement strand
CTTCAAGCAGCCGAGAAGAACTCACACTTCCCCCTAGTTCCCCTATCTTTTGCAAAATTGCCTTAAGACCAGCGTGTTCAAACGTAAGCGCGCCCAGCTCTTCCTGTTGTTCTTGAAAAAGCGCATGATTTCTAAACGCAACATACACCAGGCTCTGCTCCAATTTTTCTTTAGGAGTTGTAAGCGCAATTGATGCCGCAGTCTGCGAAAACACAGGCTCTTCAGAAGCCACTTCGCTTGAAGAAGCTGCCTGGTTAATTTGTGAAAGCACCGATTCTTTGCTCACACCAAGATAATCGGCGATTTGCTCGGCGTAGCCCTCTACTATAAAAGAATCTTTTAAAGGAGCTAAAATGCCTGCTAACTCTTGTAATGTGGCAACTTTTTTCCCTGGGTTAGAAAGGTCAACCGAGAAAAGCTTTTGTGTTAACACTGCATCCAATAAAGGGCGCGCATTTTCTAACAAAAGCGCAAGATCAGAAGCGCTAAAAGTATCTAGGAACTCTTTTGGATCCATACCGTTTGGAAGGGTAACGCTCAAAAGCGCAGAAGGCGTCTTATCCACAAATTGCACCGCTTTTTCTTGGGCTCTCTGTCCTGCGGCATCTCCGTCAAGTAGCATAATGATTTTCTCGGGTTTAAAACGAGAAAGCAGCCTAATATGATCGAGCGTAAGGGCCGTTCCTAACACCGCTACTGCCATATCAAAACCGGCTTTATGAAGCGCAATGGTATCGGTGTATCCTTCGCATATGATAACGTATTTTTTGGCAACAATTGCCTCTTTTGCGAGGTGAAGCCCGTACAAATTTTTAGCCTTATGCCACACCTGCGAATCTTTACTGTTGATATATTTTGGCTTGGCATCACCCATGACGCGGCCGCCAAACCCAATCGTGCGTCCTTGCTCATTATGAATAGAAAACATGACACGGTTGTAAAACCGGTCCACCAGCTGGTCTCCACGTCTCACAGATACATCTGCTGCTTCTAATACGTCGTCTTTAAACCCTTTTTGCTTGAGGTATTTAGTAAGGCTTCCATACCCTGGCGCAAACCCAAGCCGCCACGTCTTTGCAATGTCGATTCCAAGACCACGCTCAGCAAGGTAGGTGCGTGCTGTTTGCGCATCTTGGTTTGGGTTTTTTAGCAACGAGTGAGAGAAGAACTTCTCGGCTTCTTCTAAGGCTGCAAAAAGGTCGATTCTTCTGGGACCTTGCGCTTGGCCAGAGAAATGATGGAGTTCAATTCCTGCTCGGTCTGCTAGATAACGAAGCGCTTCTACAAAAGAGACGTTATCCCTTTTTTCAACGTAGGCAAAGACGTCTCCTCCCTCCCCGCAGCCAAAACAATGCCAAAGCCCGGTTTGCGGAGAAACGTGAAAAGAAGGCGTTTTTTCATTATGAAACGGACAGCAACCCCAAAACTCCTGGCCTCGTTGTTTAAGCTGGACAGTTTCGCCCACAAGTGCCACAAGATCTGTGGCTTCTCTTACGCGCTCTTTATCGCCTGTGTCCATATTGCGGCCCTTTTCTTAACTAAACCGATAAAGCTCGCCTGGCCCTATGAGCGAAGACACATCTTGAATGTTTTGCACTACCTGGTCTTTTAAGCTCTCAATCGATTTAAACACTCTGGAGTCCCTGAGCTCTTGCACAAAGGCAATCCTCACGTTTTGTCCGTAAATATCTTCATCAAAGCCCAGCAAATGCGCTTCTAAGAAATGTTGCTTGTCACTTTGAGGCTCTTCAAACGAAGGCGGAAACCCAACGTTAATCGCAGCCGGAAACACGCGCGTGTCAACTTGGGCATAACCTGCATATACGCCGTTTGGCACCATCGCGCTCATATCATCAATAGCAATATTTGCCGTAGCAAAACCAAATTTTTTCCCTTCACCTTTACCTCTAATCACTTCCCCTTCAACAAAAAAGTCCCTTCCCAAAAGCTCTTTTGCGCGCTCAATCTCTCCTGCCGAAAGCGCTACACGTATCCGAGAAGAGCTCACTGCCTGTCCTGCAACTTCTAAAAGCGGCGTAGGATAAAACGGCAGATTATGCTCATTTGCAAACTCAGCAATCGTGTTTTTATCCCCTGCACGCTTGTAGCCAATTTTGAGGTTTTCTCCCACAAGCAAGCCGTCCATGTGAGGCAAAGACTGCTGCAAACTCGCAATAAAGTCAGCATAGTTTACGTGCGAGAACTCTTGTGAAAACGTCTGTACAATCACGGCATCTGCACCCGCAGCTAATAAATAATTCACAGCAGCAACACGACTTGTCAAAAAAGACTTAAGCCCAGGAGCCAGCACGTCTTGCGGACGAGGATTAAACGTAAGTGCCACACAAGGCAGCCCAGATGCTTCGCCCCATGTTTTTGCCTGCTGAACAAGGTAGCTATGCCCGGTATGCACACCATCAAAAGTACCAATGCAATACATGGCGTGCTCTCCAGAGAATGGTTGCTCTTCTCGGGTACATAACACGCGCTCTGGAGAAATGGTTTGGACCAGCAAATCTTTTGCAAGAGGACCAAACGTTTGCAGTATGCGTTGTTCTGAAATCATACACAACACCCCGCAATTGGTTGAGAAAAATTCTGCTTACACTGCAGGTTAGAGCCTAAAGGAGCCCAGATGCCATACAAATCGCTTTCGTAGACGACGCCCACGTTTTCACTCATCTTTTCCCGCGGCTTAAACGGACGACCCACCAGCACATCTTTAAACTCGCTATCTGAGAGCTCATAGCCCCTAAGTCCTATGGTATAGAGCGGATCGAGCGCAAAATCAAAGGCTCGCGGAAGATCTTTTGCAAGAATGGCTTCTGAGAGCGCGACGCCAGAGACACTAGTTCTTTCAAGCGCGCTTACATACGCTGCACTTTTACAAAAACGTCCAATATCTCGAGCAAGTGCTCTTATGTAGCAGCCTGACGACACATCAAAAGAAACAACCCAAGAAAGCGAGGAGTCCTCTTCTGTTATTTCTACTAACTCAGCCGAGAAAACCTCCACTTCCCGAGCTTCAAGGGCTAAGGCGTGCCCTTCTCGGGCAGCTTTATAGGCGCGCACTCCTCCTTTAGAAATAGCAGAAAATGCCGGTGGAACTTGAGAAATATGCCCCACAAAATGTGAGAGTGCTTTGCGTGCAGCTTCTTTATTTTTGAGCATATCAGGAAGTGGGGCTTCTTGTGTAACCTCGCCATCTATATCGTCTGTGTTTCGTTGTTCGCCAAAGGTAATCGTTGCCGTATACGTTTTAGAAGACTTTGAAATAGAGCCCAGAAGCTTTGTGGCAGAGTTTACGCCAAGTAATAAAACACCTGTTGCAAAAGGATCAAGCGTGCCTCCGTGCCCTATCTTTTTAGTATGCAGTGCTCTTCGAGCAAGGTCTACGCAGTCGTGGCTTGTAAGACCTTTGGGCTTGTTGAGCGCAAATAAAAAACTAGGTATGTTTGTGCGTGATATCATAAGTCTAGAAGGTACTCCAATGCTTCTATCGTCTTATTTTTGACCTCGCTTAAGCTGCCTTGCATGCTAAAACCTGCAGCGGCTTTGTGGCCTCCTCCTCCAAACTCACGCGCCACTTTTGATACGTCTAGCGAACCTTTTGCTCGCAAGTTTACACGCACACCACCATCATTTGCAAGCTCACGCAAAAAGACAGCTACGCTCGCTCCTTTGCACGTCCTAACCAAGTCTACAAACGAGCCCAAGTCATCTTTGGTGGCATGACATTCTTCTACGTCTTTTAAGGTGATATAAGAAAGCACAATCCGTTTTTCGCTTGCAAGACTTATGTGGCTGAGCAC
>CANBCO010000065.1 GCA_947367165.1 uncultured Coriobacteriaceae bacterium | reverse complement strand
GACTACCGCTTCTACCTCAGCATCTAAGTCTTCCAGCGAAAAAGTTGCCATAGGATCGTTTTTCTTGGTGAAGCGTTTGGTATAGTTTTTCATCATCCCGGCAATCCAAATCTGTTTATTCTCGAGAACTTGCTCAATGTAGGTGGTGCCATCAGGTGCCTGCTTTTCGTAGCCTTGGTTAAGCTCAAGCAAAGAAAAATCACGAGCACGCTCCAACGCACAACGATAATTAGCAAGCGGGTGATCAGAGATATATAAGCCAATGATGTCGTGCTCTTTTGCAAGTTTTAAAAAGTGCTCGTATTCCTGGCCATCAGGTTCTGGCATATTGATGCCAAACTCGCTCATATCAATGGAGTCATCGTCAAACGTCATGTCAAAGAAAGACTTTTGCCCGCCAGCCTTTTTCTTCTCGGTTTTTTGCACCATATCAATTAAATTATTTGGATTACTTTTATCAATAAGGCGCTCTAGCTGAAGCCTTGGGTATCCCGTGCTGTCAAACGCACCCGATAAAATCAACGATTCAATCACGCCACGGTTTATCTTGGTCAAGTTATTTCTCTGCAAAAGGTCAAGCAAGTTGGTATACGGTCCGTTTTTCTCACGCTCTTCCAAAATGTCTTGGCACGGTTTTTCGCCAACACCTTTAAGGCCTTGAAGGCCTATGCGAATACCTTCGCGGGTTGCGGTAAACTCAGCCCCAGACTCGTTAATATCTGGCGGCAGTATCTTAATCCCCTCTTCTTTAACTTCATTTAAGTAGTGCTTTCTTTTATCGGTATTTTCACCGTAGACGGTAAGCACCGCACTCCAGTACTCGTGCGGAAAGTGCGTTTTAAGCCAAGCCGTCTGCATAACAACCACCGCATACCCTGCAGAATGTGACTTGTTAAAAGCGTATGAAGCAAACTCTAAAACATCATCCCAGATACGACGAGCAACTGCTTCTGAATAGCCATTTCTTACTGCTCCGTCTATCCAGTGAGCTTCTGTTGTCTCTTCCCGGCCATCTTCCCAAGAAAAGACTTTTTTCTTTAAAAGATCAATCTTCTTTTTTGCCACAGGTTTTCTAATGCGCGAATCGGACTCTCCTGCCGAAAAACCGCTCATCCGCATGGCTATCTGCATGACTTGCTCTTGATAGACCATCGTTCCATATGTCTCTTTTAAAATGGGAGCAAGACGGTTGTCATACATCTCAATCTTTTCTTTGCCGTGCATACGCCTAATATAGGAATCCACCATGCCGGAGTTAAGCGGCCCTGGCCTATAAAGGGCAATTAAAGCAACAATTTGTCTGTACTCGGTTGGCTGCATGCTTTTAAGTTTTGCGCGCATTCCAAGCGAGTCAATTTGAAAGACCCCTCCTGTCATACCGCTTTGTAAAAGCTCAAATACTTTTGGATCGTCAAAAGGAATCTTGTCCACATCAATGTCTATGCAGGTTGCGCCTTCTTTTACAGCCCGCTTTACCAAAGGTGGCATACTCTCAAGATCAGCTTGTGTTGGATAGCTCTTTTTTATGTTTGCAATAGCTTTTGAGATAATTGTTAAATTAGACAAGCCAAGAAAATCCATTTTTAAAAGACCCATCTCTGCCACAGATGTGCCTTCATACTCGGTAATTTCACAGCCCTCTTTGGTGCTATATTTTGTGGGAACATGCTCGTTTACAGGCGTTGGCGCAATGAGGACAGCACACGCGTGTAGTCCTTCGTTTCTCACGAGGCCTTCTATAGAAAGCGCAGCGTCAATGACTTCTTTTACCTTTTCGTCTTCTGCATAGCGCTTTGCCAAATCTGGATTGTACGTTCCTTCATCTCCAGGCACCTCTTCAATCACGTGCTTTAGCTTTGTGCCTGGCGTTTTTGGAATGAGCTTGGCAACCGCATCGGTTAAGTAAAGAGGATAATCAAGCACGCGCGCGGCATCGCGTACTGCATTTGCAGCTTTTAGCTTGTTATACGTGATAACACGGCAGACATGATCTGTGCCATATACTTCTCGAACGTGGTCTATTACCTCGCCTCTTCTGTCTTTTTCAAAATCAGAATCAATATCTGGCATCTCGGAGCGTTCAGGAGACAAAAAGCGCTCAAACATAAGGCCGTTTTCAAGCGGGTCAATTGTGGTGATATCAAGGGCAAAGGCAACGATAGAACCTGCAGCAGAGCCTCGCCCGGGTCCCACGCTAATGCCATGCTCTTTTGCCCAAGTAGTGTATTCTTGCACAATTAAAAAATAATCAGCAAATCCTTTAGAGCAGATGATGTTGTATTCGTGCTCAAAGCGCTGTAACACGCTTTCTCCCGCAACTTCTCGCTCTTTCCACTCTTTGCCATACCGCTTTTCTAAGCCAGCTTCGCACTCAAGACGGAACCGCTCCTCGCTGCTTTCCCCATCTCTTAAGCCCGGAAACTTTGGCAGGTACATCCGGTTCCAGTCTATTTCATACGTGCATTTCTCGGCAATTTCTAAGGTGTTTTCAAGAGCTGCCGGATACCAATCAAAAAGGGCCCGCATCTCTTCTTCGGTCTTCATGTAATACTCGCCCTCACCTGGGGCAGTTTGTGTCATATGAAGTCTGGTGTCATCGGTAATTTTGCTGTTGGTGCCAATGCATTCCACGATGTCTTGGGTATAGGCGTCTTGGCGCCGCAAGTAGTGAAAGTCATTTGTCGCAATCACTTTTAAGCCAAGCTCAGAAGCAATCCGCACCAACTCTTCGCTGAGCTTTCTGTCTGTCCAGCCATTATTCCATGTCTCTAAGTGCTCTTGAATCTCAATATAAAAATCTCCTGGCGCAAAAATATCTTTAAACGTACGAGCCCACTTTTCTGCCTCTTGTATGTTGCCATTTAAAATATGCTTTGACACAACACCAGCTACACAAGCACTTGTTCCAATGAGACCTTCGCTATGCTCTTTAAGCCACTCAAGTGTAAGACGCGGCTTATAGTAAAAGCCCGTAGTCGCAGCTTTTGAGACGAGCTTCATAAGGTTTTGGTAGCCTTTCTCGTTTTTTGCAAGCAAAATCATATGATAGAGCTCTGGCTTTCTGTCATGTCTTAACTCAGAGTCTGGCGTAAAGTAAACCTCACAACCATAGATAGGCTTAATGAGCTTGGGAGGCTTTACCGCATCTAATGAGCGCGTCTCGCCCCAAGCAGCTACGTCTTTTTGCCACTGCGCATACGCTCGCGCATCTTTTTGGTCAGGTGCTTCTGGAGTTCCTCCTGCTTCAAAAGTGAGCTTGTCGTGATACCACTGCTGATACGCAGGGTCTTTTTGATTAAACTCATCGGTTACCTTGGCAAGCACAGGCACGCCATACATATGCCCGTGGTCTGTAATTGCTACAGCGGGCATACCCAACTCCACTGCCCGAGCCACCATATCGTGCACTCGAGTTGCACCATCTAGCAGCGAATAATCAGTATGATTGTGAAGGTGGACAAATGCCATGAAACTCCCTTACCCTCTGCGTGTATTTGTCTTTATTCTCGCGGGAAAAAGTATACCACAGGCGCACCCTGCTTTGCTTTCACCATGTGTTCGCCAAAAAACCAACTCCATGCCTACCACTAGCGCGTTAAAGGGAGCTTTTATCTTTAAACCGAGAAAACCTACCAAAAAAAGATTAGTGGTAGGAAATGTAGGGTGCCCTGTGCTAATCAGCCGAGAAAACCTACCAAAAAAAGATTGGTGGTAGGAAATGTAGGATGCCCGGTGCCAATCAGCCGAGAAAACCTACCAAAAAAAGATTGGTGGTAGGAAATGTAGGATGCCCGGTGCCAATCAGCCGAGAAAA
>CANBCO010000064.1 GCA_947367165.1 uncultured Coriobacteriaceae bacterium | reverse complement strand
ATATAAGGCCGATTGGACGTACAAAGAAAAAAGTGGGAAATCTGACCCCACAAAAGGGATGGTATTTGTTAAATATCTGTCTGATATAGCAAAAAGCCAAGATTGGAGAGGCGTTCGCCTTGCAGTGCTTCTTCCAATGGCGGCTGCAATTGGTACGGGCAATCGTTTAACTGGGATGAAAGAAGTGTTGCTTCAGGATAATACTCTTGAAGCTGTATTTTCCTTACCTACTGAAATTTTTTATCCTGGCGCATCTGTTCAAGCCTGCTGTATGGTGTTTACACTGAATCGCTCTCACTATGGAGCAGATGGTGTCACACCGCGTAAGCAATCATTTTTTGGATATTATAAAAATGATGGATTTATTAAAAGAAAAAATCTTGGACGTGTAGAACAATTTGATGAAGACGGAAAGAGCGAATGGAAGAAAATTCGACAGAAATGGTTAGACCTTTATAGGAACAAAACCGTTGAAGCTGGGTATAGTGCAATGCAAGCCGTTACAGGTCATGATGAATGGCTCGCCGAAGCATACATGGAAACTGATTATTCAACATTGTCTCAATCTGATTTTCAACAGACTATTAATGACTACTTGGCTTACTTGGTGAAAGAAGGTCGAGTATATGAATCTTGATACAAAAAATTGGAAATACTTCCGTATTGATGAATTATTCGACCTTAAAAACGGACGTGTAAATAATGCCTCTGAACTTGAGGATGGTAATGATATTCCATATGTTGGTGCAAAGAAATCCGATAATGGAATTATGCGTTATGTAAAGATGGAAAACAATAAAGTGAGTAAAGGTAACTGTATTGTTTTCATTACCGACGGTCAGGGCTCTGTCGGATACGCAAATTATATGGATAGAGATTTTTTAGGTACAATCAATGTTGTTTGTGGATATAACAAAAATCTAAATGAGTTATCAGGACAATTTATTGCTACAGTTTTTGGATTGGAAAGACCTCGTTATTCCTGGGGAAGAAAGTTAAAAAACACTCTTCCTTCTACTGTATTAAAGCTGCCTGCAACGCCTAGCGGCGACCCAGACTGGCAATGGATGGAAGACTACATAAAGTCGCTTCATTCAGAACCAATTACAACTGGTTGTAATGATCCAAAATCTTTAGATTCTGTTTCATGGAGCGATTTTCAAGTTAAAGAGCTATTTAATGTTAAATATGGGATTAATATGGAATTGAAGGCTTGCACAGAGACGAGGAAAGATGACCCAGAGGCAATCGCGTTTGTAGCAAGAACTTCCGAAAATAATGGTGTTAGCGCTTTTGTAAAATGCGAAGAAGGAAAAACACCTCAACCTGCGTACACAATCACTGTGGCAGGTGGTGGAAGTGTGCTTTCTACATTCTTACAAATTAGACCTTTCTATAGCGGACGAGATTTGTACCTACTCATTCCTAAGCATGAGATAAGCAACTATGGGAAGCTATTTATCGTGACAGTTCTTCAAGTAGAAAAGTACAGATTTAACTACGGAAGACAAGCAAACAAAACACTTTCTGATTTGAATTTGCATTTACCCATAACTTCAGACGGAAAACCCGATTGGCAATTCATGGAAGACTATATGAAATCACTCCCCTATGGTGATAGGATTGGATAGGCCAAACCAGAAAAAGGCATCTTTCGCAAAGAAAAAACCACAAGCCTAGAACATTACACAAATTGATATTAGTACCTTTCCTTACCCCCTGAGCTTACTTATTCTCTACTATTACCAGCGCGGTGCCTGCAGTAAGCGAGATAGTTGCAGTGTCTCGCGCCCATTCATTTGAAACTCCCCTATCCGATAAAACCGGCAAGTATTCTTCTTGTAAATCCCATAAAAGACCGCTTGTAGAAAGGGTGGTTTTCTCGGATAATGAAAAAATGGAAAGGTAGGCATCTTGTTTAGAAAGCACTATCTTTTCTCTAAACATTGCTGATAAAACATAGCCGTACCCACCTCTAAACCAAAAATCAATAGCAAGCTCAGGATGAAGCGCAGAAGCTCCTAGAAAGCCAAGCTCATGGCTAAGTCTTCCACCAGACGCACCTATAACCAGTACCGTTTTCCACGCGTTTTTCTCGGCATAGGTAAGAGCAAGATGGTAGTCTGTTTCATCTTTTCGTACGGGATAGCTTTTTGTTGGTATATGGCATGCCTTGATCTTCTCCAAGCAGTTTGGAGAAAGTGAATCAAGGTCTCCTATAACAACATCTGGGCTCAGCCCAAGCAATAAACAGTATTCTGCCCCTTTATCACACGCAATCACGTGGTTAAAACTGGCTTTTGGCACGTTAAAAGAATGTGGCTCAAAAGCAGGAGAGCCACACACTATCAAGCAGTCGTAGCTATCTCTCATAAGCAACGAGATCAGCGTAGGTTATCCACGGCTCGTCTTCTGAGCGTGCAATCGAGGCTATTTCGCGAAGACGAGAAGTGTCGTGCCAGTTGTTTTTGCGAATAAGCCCCGCTACAGCAAAACCAGCCTCGCGGGCTGTTTTTGCAGCCACTAAAGAATCCTCAAACACCCAGGTGGTCTGAAGTGGCGTATTCAATGCTTTTTGTGCTGCTAAAAAGACATCTGGCCTTTCTTTTCCTGGATATCCATCTGCAGCACTAAACACATAGTCAAAATAGTCGTAGAGCTTCTGCGCTTTAAGCCCATGTTCAAGCTCGTTTTTGCTCGTACAAGACGCCACCGCCATAGGAATGCCTTTCTGCTTAAGCTCTTGTATGAGTGCAAGCATGTCAGGATAAACCGGGCAGTTTTCAGCATATCCGCGTCTCACCTCTGCTTTAATGGTTTTAGAAAGCTCCTCAAGCGAAACATCTGGGTGAAACGTATCGATAAAAAAACGCATAGCATCGTCAAGAGGCATCGTAATAGTTTGTTGAATATGAGCCTCTAAATCGGCATCTGTATAACGGCTAAAAGTTCGCGGAACAATTTCTTGCCACATAGGAACCGAGTCAAGAAGCGTTGCATCACAATCAAATATCGCCCCAGTAATTGCCATACTCCTCCTTTAGCTCCAAGTAAGCTCATGGTTTTGCAGACCGCGCGCCCAATCTTCTGCACTCATCTCACGCTTTCCGTCTGGCTTTACCTCCAAAAGCTCTAAACTCCCCTCAGCGCACCCGAGAAACACACCATCTTTGTCCTTGCAAAGAGTTCCTTTGAGAGCCTCTTTTTTAGACGGAAGTGCCCATAAGGCGCGCACGCCTTTGTTGTTTAGAAAAAAGCGAGCGGGATGAGATGAAGAGGATGCTTGAATGCGCAAAAAGTTTTTCTCGGCTGAATTATCTGGAGAAAGCATACAGTCGCTTTTTTGAATTTTATCAGCGTATGTCGCATGAGCCTCGTCTTGCTTGTTCCATACTAGCTTGCCAGAATCCAGTTGCGAAATAGTTTCTACTAATTGAGCTGCTCCCAATGTTGCAAGCTTTTTCACAATTTCTCTATGTGTGAGGTGGTCTCTTATACACGTTGCTGTTGAGCAAACGTCGCCTTCGTCAAGGCCTGCAGATATCTTCATAATGGAGATGCCAAGTTCTCTATCGCCTGCAAGGATAGCTCGCTCAATAGGTGCTGCTCCTCGCATATGCGGAAGAAGCGAGGCGTGCACGTTTATACAACCATAGTGAGGAAGCTCAAGTACTCGGTTTGGGAGGAGCGCGCCAAATGCAACTACGCAGATAACATCAGGTTGTAAATCAGTAAGCCAAGCATACGCTGCGTCATCAATCTTTTTTGTTTTATATAAAGGCAGATGAAGTGCTTTTGCTAGCGTAGCTACTGGCGTT
>CANBCO010000063.1 GCA_947367165.1 uncultured Coriobacteriaceae bacterium | reverse complement strand
GTCTGAGGCACCCGCCAGAACCTCCCCGTCTAAAGGAACGCGAGCACCGGGGCGAATTTCAATCACGTCTCCTCGCGAAATCTCGCTTAGCGGGACCTCGCGAAGCCCGCCATCTGCATCTTTTACAAATGCCACCGTGGGCGCCAGCGATTCCAGCTCTTTTAAAGACGCGCTTGAACGCTCGCGCGACCAGTCTTCCAGCCACTCGCCAATTTGGTATAAGAAGATGACGATCGCACCATCTCTAAACGTATCGAGCTGGATTACGCCGTGGCGAGACTGCACAAATCCCATGCATAACGCGCCAATAACGGCAATTCCCATGAGGCAGTTCATATCGAGCATGTGCTTTTTTAGCGAGGTAAGCGCATGCGGAGCAATAAAGATGAGCCCTGCTAAGGCAGCTGCTACATACCACGTTTCCGAGAAAACCGGCTCCCTTAGCAGCTCAAAGACCGCCCCGGCCACAATGCAGAGACCAGAAAGTCCTAGAAGTACTTGCGCGCGTGAAAGCCGCCTCATCTTAGACACGCACCTTTTTCTTAAACCACAAAAAGAGCAGCAACGCAGCGGTCGTACAGCACGCAAACACGCAGAAAATGGATGCAAAGTGCCCCGCCTCCCCACCACCTTGGCCAAAGAAAGAGAATGAAGCAGCCGCCATGAGCGGCACAAACAAGGCATATCCTATAGAGGAAGACACGTTGATGGAAAGGTCGACCAATCCCAGCCCGCGCCCAGCTTCCTCTTTTTCAACCGAGCTCACTATAGAGTCCACCAACGGCGAATACATCAAAGAAACCCCAGCATAGTAGAGGCATAAAGAAGCGCTCGCCGCAGCAGGAGAAGCAAACTGTGAGGCCGCAGAAAACAAAAATCCCCCCAGCTCCAAGCAGCCTGCAAGGATGATGGCTGCCTTTTTTCCCACTTTGTTTACCAAAGGTCCCGAGAAAACCCCCACTAAAGCTGCGGTAATAATGGGAGCAAGCATAATAAGAGCCGCTTTAGCAGAGTTTAGGTTAAAGACATACGTGGCAAAGCTGTTGCATGCAGTAGAAATCGACAAATTAGGCAGCCAAAAGCAAAAAAGCACCGCGGTAAGCCCAATCCAAAGCCCGTTTTTAAAAAATCCCGGCGATATAAACGGATCTTTTGCACGACGAATATAGATGCCAAAGGACACAAGTGCAACGGCCGAGATAACAATACAAGGCCACGTCCAAAACGAGAAGAATAAAAGCAACGCCGCCGAAAAACACACAAAGAGCGAAAAGCCAACCACGTCAACAGGGCATCGGCGAGAGAGGAGTGCTTTTCTCGGCTGCGCCTTATCCTCCTGCACCTGCCCGCCGTCCTTCGCACTCCCCTCCTGGCCAGCCACTCCTTTAGGAAGAGCCCATGCGGCTAGCGGCGCCACCAAAAGCGCAAGCAGCGGGAAGAGAAAGAGATAGTGCCAGTCAAACAATGAAAAGGCCCCGCCCGCAAAAACACCGGAGCCAAAGCCTAGCTGAAAGCCTCCAGTAAAGATGCCGTAGGAAATCACGCGCGCGCGTCCGCTTAAATAGCGAGCTGTTATCACGAGAAAAACAGAGCCTCCTACCTCGCCTCCAAACGTTTGTAGCGAGCGCGCCACAATGAGTTGCCAGAGCTCAGCGTGAAAGAAAAAGCCAAAAACCGAGCCGCTCATAAGACAGACAAAGCCAATCCAAAAGAGGTATTTGAGCTTTACAAAATCTGCAAGTGAGGCATAGATAAAGCTGCCCACGCCCAAAAAGATGGTAGGAATGGAAGAGATGAGCGAGTATTGGGACTCGGGGATATGCAAGTCAGAGCCTATTTGTCGCAAAATAAACGTAAATGATTCCAGGCAGAGCAATGTGAGCAAAAACACTACAAGCGCGCACGCAAGCGAAACCACTATTTTTTTAGAAGGCCAGAGATCCTCTGACATTGCTGCATCCTTTCTTAGTCTACAAAAAAGCGCCCCTGCAACCAAGGGCGCTTTACATAGTAGCAGTTTAGACGCTATTATGAAGCAGACTCAATTTTTCTTCTGCTCACAAGGTAGAATACAACGCCCAAAATGGCAGGGATAAGATAAAGCAGGAAAATACCTGAAAACATAGGTGCTGCTTCACTCACGTTTTGTCCATTAAACACCTGTCCATAAATCATGGGCGAAAAGACCGCCATACCAAGAGATGGCGAAAGCGCAATGATGAGATCGTTCATGCCAAAGCCGCGACCCATCTCGGCGGGACGCACGGTAGAGATAACGGTGTCTACCAGCGGAGAATACAACAAGGCATAGCCTCCCCAATAGAAGGCAAGGAACAACATATAGACAAAGATGTTTACGCTTCCGAGAATCCAAGCGCTTCCTACGTAGCCAATGCACTGCAACACTATGCCTAAAATGATAGCTTTGCACCGGCCGATTTTATCGGTAATACTACCTGATAACACACCCATAATGACCGCTACAGAGATGGGGATAAGAAGCCAAACTGCCATGGTGACGTCACCAATGCCAAAGACGCCAGTGGCTGTTGCACGGGCAAGCGGCAAAATGGCGTAAGCGGTAAACCAGATGATGAAGAGCGAAGTTGCGGCAAGAATCCATCTTCCATTCTTGAAAAAGCCTGGCGTAATAAAGGGGTGTTTTGCTTTAGAAATCCACACAATAAAGACTACAAGGGCAGCTAGGGCAACCCAAAGGGTCCAGATGAAAGCAGGATTTGAGATGAATTGGATAAAAGTGATAAGAAAACCAGCAAAAACGGTAAAGATTGCAAATCCAAAGGCGTCAATATGACCGGTGTTTTTCTCGGCACCTTCAACAAGGCCTGGCATATTTTTAACGCAAGGAATAAAGAGGAAAATGCTCACGCACGGAATGAGAAAGATAAGCGGCCACACGCCAAGAAGCACGCTGGAAGCAAGTGCTCCCAATCCTGCTCCTAGTTGATACATTGCGGTAAAAATACCGTAGAAGACCACGCGCTCTTTGCCTTCCAGATAGCGTCCTGCTAACACCAAAAAGCACGATCCTGCAATCTGTCCACCAAATGCTTGTATGCAGCGTGCAAAAACGATGAAGGCAAGCTGTCCGTCGGCAGACGGAATGAGATAGCCAAAAAGGCAGCCCAAAACGGAGCCCAGCATAAAGACGATAAATCCTGTGACAAAAATCTTTCTTATTGAAACAAAATCAGCAAGGGAGGCGTAGATAAATGCAGCGACTCCCATAAAAATTGGCGGAAGAGAAATCAGAAAAGTCGACGTGGTATTATCAGCACCTATGGCGGTTCCTATCTCGGTATATTGGTATAAAAATGCCTGTAACGAAAGAATCGAAAAGACAAACATGATGCAGAGCATAGTAAGGGAAACCTTTACTTCCTTTACACTTTTTTGCTCCGTGTTTTTGGCTAGTGCAACCATATTTTTCTCCTTTATATGTGGTTTCTAAGCCTTTTTGTATCCTGTTTTTGTGGCGTGCGCAGAGGGATTTATCGCTCTGCGCACGTTGTGTCCTTTTTTAAGCCTCACGCAGCTTGTTCATGGTGCGCGTCATAAATTCGTTCATAAAACGCGGTGCGTCAACGTCAATTGCTGCTTTTGTTGTCTTATACGGGTCGCTCACCAAATCAGGATTTGCAATGGTGCGCCCGCGAATCTCTCCCTCAAGATCTACTTGTAAGTTAATGGGGAAAAGCTCTACCAAGCTGGGGTCAATTGCCACGGCAACGCAAAGCGGATCATACAAGCCGCATCCTCCCAAATAAGGCGCGATTTCGGTCTCACACCTTATATAGTAATCAGC
>CANBCO010000062.1 GCA_947367165.1 uncultured Coriobacteriaceae bacterium | reverse complement strand
CAATCTTTTTAGCTGCGCACCGTAAGAGACAAGAGGCAAGAACACCGACTGCGAGCGCTCAAGGGCACTTCCTCGCTTCCATACAAACATGACAAGAAAAAGAAGTGCTGCGATAATAACGGTGACGTAGCCGCCGTGGGTAAATTTGGCAAGACTTGAGATGAAAAAGGCCCCTTCTAGCACTCCAAAAAAGAGCAAGAATATCCAGGAAAAGATCTTTTTATGCCTGAGACGGTCGAGGTAGATGTGCAAAAGTAGCGTTGTTGAGAGCATCGTCATGGTGATGGCGAGCCCGTAGGCGGCTTCCATGTTATACGAGGTCCTAAAGAGAAGCACCACGCCAATGCACCCTATCCACATAAAGTTGTTCACGAGCGGAATATAGAGCTGGCCTTTAGTAAGCGATGGGTAAACAATCCGCAGGTGAGGCATTAGGTTAAGACGCGTGGCTTCGCTTACAAGCGTGTAGGAGCCCGTGATGAGCGCCTGCGATGCAATCAAACCTGCAATTGCTGCTAAAACCACGGCAAACGGCCGGATATCGACCATAAGCATCTCAAAGAATGGATTAAGTCCTTCTTTTGCCACGAGTGCCACGTCTCCTTGATGCGCGATGATCCAAGCACCTTGGCCCATATAGTTTAAGAAGAGGCAGACACAGATGAAAGGCCAGGTAGAATAGATGTTTGCTTTTCCAACATGTCCCATATCCGAGTAAAGCGCCTCTGCTCCCGTTGTGGCCAAGAAAACAAAACCAAGTACGGCAAAGCCAGCCTTATTTGCTGGACCAAACAAAAACATAACGCCTCGAACCGGGTTTAAGGCACGAAGCATCTCCAGGTTAGAAGACATATTGATAAGGCCCGTCACGCCAAGGAACAAAAACCATATGAGCATAATAGGGCCAAAAAGTCGACCTATGTTTGACGTGCCTGCCCGTTGCAGGAGGAACAGCCCGCAGAGAATGACTGCGGTAATAGTAACTACAATAACTGGACTATCGCCCAAAAAGGCGTGTCCAAAGTCTGTGGCTCGAAGGCCCTCAATCGCTGTTGTTACGGTAACAGCAGGGGTTAAGATGCCGTCAGCTAAAAGTGCTGCTCCCCCAATCATTGCAGGGATGATGAGGTAGCGCGAGCATTTTCTCACCAGCGAATACAAGGCAAAAATGCCGCCTTCGTGATGGTTGTCTGCTTTCATGGCGATGAGCACGTATTTTACCGTCGTAAGAAGTGTGAGTGTCCAAAGGATAAGAGAAACGGCACCAATTACCATGTCGGGGTTTACATTTTGAATGCCGCCGTTTCCAGTCACAATCGCTTTCATAACATAAAGCGGGCTCGTTCCAATGTCGCCATAGACTACGCCAAGGGCGATTAACGACATACCAAGCGAAAACGGAATCGCTCCGTGCCCAGCTTTTTTAAACTCCCTTTTTTGTGCCACTTCCACGGTCTGGTGCCTCCTTTGCCCGTTTGCTATAGGCAAAATTGTTTTTTAGCAGTTGCTGCCAAGCTTGCGGGTGCGAGTGAGGGTGCGCCTACGGCAGTCTTTTTGGCAGCGGATGTTCTATTGTAGTAAAATGTCGTCAAGTGTGATGACAGAAACACACAAGGCATGCTAGGGTCCTAAGAAAGCTCTGTTGGCCAAGTAGCATCCTCTGGCATTGTTGCTGTTCCTTCTGCTACCTCTTTTGGAATGGAAGGGTCGCTTTTAAGCAGCTCAGAGACGGTTACTACCTTGTAGCCTTCATCGCTTAGAGCTTGCAAAATTTGAGGAAGTGCTTGAAGATCTTGCTCTCTGTCTCCCCCACCGTCGTGCATAAGAATAATTGAGCCATTTGTAATATTTGCAAGCGCATTTTGCACAATGGCGTCTACACCGGGCTTTTTCCAATCTTTAGAATCGTTTGTCCACGTGATTGCCGAAGAAAGAATGCCTCCGTTATGAAGCCAGGTAGACAAAGTAAAATCTCCGTAAGGCGGGCGCAACATAGACGTAGAAATGCCCTCATTTGAAAGGACGTCAATCCCTTTTTTAAGCGTATCTTGCAAAGCTTCTGGCGAAAGCTTAGAGGCAAGCTCATGTCCGTAGGTGTGAGTGCCCACTTCCATACCTCTTTCCTGGACTTCCTTGGAAATTTGGGGGAGTTTCTCGGATTCTGAACCAAGCTCAAAAAACGTTGCATGCGCCCCAAATTGATCCAAAATGTCGAGGTAGCGCTCGGTGTATTGAGAAGGGCCGTCGTCAAAGGTGAGTGCCACAAGCTTCTCACCATTTTGCGGATGAATGTTTTTTGTAACCAGGCGCGCGTTTTGCACAGGTTGTACTTCCACCTCCGCCGTTTTTCCCGAGAAAAGCCCGGTGCGTTTCTCGGTCTTGCCGGCGTATGGCCACTGTTCTATATATGATACCGAGCCCACGGTGCCAACGTGCTCTAACTTGGGCGCGACTTCTTGGACGTCGCTCACCACATACGGCTCTGTTGTATCCTTTCCTTTTGAAAACACAATACTGTCTTCTGCCTGGATGACATAGGACGCTACCTGGGATTCTTCCAACTCTGTTCCATTAATCGTTGCCGAGAAAAGCTCGCCGGCGCCCGGCATGAGCGGACTTCCGTCAACTGCAATGAGGTCTCCTGAAGCGGCATCACTGTTCTCGAGGCAAAGCTGGGTTAAAGACGTGAACTTGTTAGCCGTTTTAGCTTCTCCGTTAATGGTGACAGAAAACGGCGTACATGCCCAGATAAGGCCTGCAATTACTACGACTGTTGAAACCAGCATAAACGCATAAATTGCCTTGCACTGAGCAGGCGTGAGGCGCTGGGTCTCTGCATGTTTTGCAGGTTTTACCAACGTAGACAGTTTTCTTTTTGCCGTTTGGCGTATGACTTTTCTGCTATGTGCTTTTGGCATCCTTTTCCTACCTTTTTTGTGGACTAAGTATAGCACGATTTTGCACCGCTTTGCAGGGAATAAAAAGCGGGTTTCTCGGGTGGGCAAACTAGCAAAAATGTATCAAAGGTAGGAATGAGTGAGGCACAGGTCTCTTCAGCCGAGAAAACCTAGTTCTAACAGCCTAAAGGTAGGAAAAGGTGAGTTTCTCGGACACATGTGCCTACTAACAACCCGCGGTTGCTTCTCACATTTTTTACCAACGCCAAACTGGGCAAAATTTGCTATCCTTTTAAAGGACAACATAAGGAGCTGTTGTGAACACGTATGGAGTAATTTTAGCCGCCGGCGAAGGCACGCGGATGCGCTCGCCCTTGCCTAAGGTTTGCCACCCTATCCTGGGAAAACCTCTGTTACTTTGGGTAGTAGATACGGTAAAGCAAGCGGGGATAGAAAAGCCGGCAGTTGTATTAGGAGCTCGCGCCGAGCAAGTCTCGTCGCTTTTTTCTCAAAACGAAGTCACTCAAATTATCCAACAAGAGCGCAAAGGAACTGGACACGCCCTGCAAGTTGCACTTGGGGAACTCTCTCTAACAGATGGCGCGTTACTCGTCATGTATGGCGATACGCCTTTGGTAACAAGTAAAACACTTGAAGGGTTACTCAACTGCATCCGAGAAAACAAAGCACAAGGCGCGCTTCTTACCTTTTTCCCTAAAAACCCAAGTGGTTATGGCAGAGTTGTAGCAAATGAAGCCGGCCAGATCCAAGAGATAATTGAGGACAAAGATTGCACGCCTGAACAGCGAAAACAGCTCACAGAATGCAACAGCGGCATCTATGCGTTTGACGTTCGCACACTTCTTGCACACATTGATAAACTTGATAACAATAACGCCAGTGGTGAGTACTACATCACAGATCTGGTAAAACTTTT
>CANBCO010000061.1 GCA_947367165.1 uncultured Coriobacteriaceae bacterium | reverse complement strand
GTACCACTTTATGCACCATGTTTCTAGAGAAGCACAGCTGGAAAAGACGCACGAGAGCTTTATTGCACGGCACAGACGAGTGGCTGCTCTCTATGAATGGCTCGATGTGCGAGAAGAGCTTTCTTCTGCGCACCTTTTAGAGTTACAAGCGATGTATGAGGAGTTTATCTTAGATGAGCTCGTGCGGATGACGTCTCCTTTCTCGCATACAACAGGTGCCGAGAAATGCGCCTGGGTCGAGTTTTTAAAGGAAGACCCACTCTTTATTACGCTTGTAAAAGAAGGGGATATTCCTCATGGATTTTTTAACAAGCGATTTCATAACGCGCTTTTGGCTAAATCGCCCAAGGCAGCGTTGCGGCTTGCCCATGCTGTGGAGTACGCTCGAAGTTTTGGACCAAAAAATCGCACCCGAGAAGAAAAGTAGTACTTGATTTTTGCTTTACTGGTTGCTATACTGGTTTACCATTTGAAAGTAAGGAGCGTTTATGCGCAAAACATTTTTTAGTATTGAGAGACACAAAAATCTTTTTTGTTGTGTTATGTTTTCTCTTGTATTTATTGTAAGCATGTTCTGCTTTACCTCTTTTGCCAAAGCGAGCTCAGACCAAGAAAGAGTTTCAAGCGATGGGGCTGCCTACATGGTCTTTGATGGAACTAATACGCTTACGTTAACTCCAACGCGTCCAAGTAGTGGGATGTATTGGCAAATACAAGAACGATATTCAATAGGTAATCTGCCTGAGTGGTGTCAAGGCGACTACCCCTCTAAGATTATGTACGTGAAGTATGATTCACAGCTTTATACAAGTGGATTTAAGCCTACTTCTATTGCGTACTGGTTTTATGGGCTTTCTCAATTGCAAAATGAAAAGGTGAATGATTCTCTATCGGTAGGTAGAAGCGATTCATTTGATACGAGCCAAGTTGTAAATGCCGAGTCTTTCCTTGAGGGATGCAGCTCACTAACAAATGCAGATCTATTTTTTGACTCGACAAATGAAGTATCTCTTAAAGCTTTAGTCAAAAATTGTGTAAAACTTGAGGCACTTATGTTGCAAATTGAAAATACTAATAACTTACTAGAGACCGATATGTTTAGCGGGTGCCATATGCTCTATGCTTTATGGATATACCAAACACCTTCATTTAGATTCACCCAAGATTGCGGATTTGATTTTTCTAGTTATAGCTCTCAAACAGGAGGCACAGAGTGGTTGTTTTTTAACCAATACGCTGAGTCTGAAGCCCCCTTTGATTTTATGGGAAAGGATGCAACGTATGTAACATTTAATTCTTTTTTAGACACGTATGTAATGGAACCCAAAGATAATCCTGATTTTGTTTTTTTGAATGGTTATTTTGGACCGCTTGCTTTTCTTGATCAAGCCCAAGGCGCAAGCGGCGTAAACTTGACTATTACGAAGTATTCTGCTGCTTTATTAAAAGTAGAATTTGAGAATTGGAGTAAAACGCTGCCTTTAGTTTTTCATTGGTATCCTATTACCCAAGATTATGATGCCACACATCTTCCTGAATGGTGCCAAACTCCGTACAAAGACTCGATTGTAAAAGCTCAAGTTTATTCGCCTTATCTTCCTTATAAGCCTACGAGTATGTCCTTTTGGTTTTATGGACTGTCAAAACTTGAAAATGTAACTTTTGACTTTAGGCCGGCTTCAAAGGAGTTACCAGATTATAGACTTGATACCTCAGAGGTAGAAAGTTTGGCTTCTACCTTTGAGGGTTGTTCTACCCTTTCCAAGCTCGACTTTGATGGGTTTAGTACAGAAAGCTTGCAAAATATGGACTCCATGTGTAAAGGTTGCTCACTGCTTTCTTCTATTAATTTTTCTGGTGTAGAGACCAATAACGTGAGAAGTATGAATAGTACCTTTGAAGGTTGTACGAGCCTTGATTCGCTTGATCTTTCTTCTTTAGAAACAGATTCGCTTATTTCTATGAACGGTATGTTTTCTGGAGCAACAAAGCTTAACTCCCTTAATCTTTCAAGTTTTATTGCTAACACTGGGCAAAAGTCTGTTTCTATGAATAATGCTTTTGCCAACATGCCAGAGCTTGATGTTATAACGCTTTCAACTTCCTTTAATTTTACAGATAATACTGGTTTTGATTTTAGCGTTGCAAAGAGCTGGGAGGGGTTTACCGATATCCAACATGGTGGATATGGTGAAGATTTTGATACTGATGCAAAAGCAAATTATACTTCGTGGAATACATTTATAAATACATGTGCCCAAACGCAACCGCCCTTAACTCCAGTCTATTTTAATGTAAGTGACGGCGAGCATGTTGTTGGTGCTTATATGGATTTTGAGGACAACTCATTATTTGTTCGCTATGGGCTTATCAATAAGGAAGATCCAAATGAAATGCAGATACTTACAGATTACAGTCTCACCAATTTGCCCGCATGGCAAGCTCATGCCCAAGACATTACAAAAGTAGTGTTCACCGAAGCAATTTATAATGCAGATTATGAGCCTCAGTCTATGGCATATTGGTTCTATGGACTTTCAAATCTAGAAACTGTCGAATGCTTTAAGTATGTGAAAACTCAAAATCTCACTTCTATAAACAGCTTGTTTGAAAACTGTTCATCGCTTGAAACTCTTGACCTTTCAGCGATGACTTTTCCAAGCTCTTGCAGTATGAAAGATGCGTTTAAAGGAACTTCTTCGCTTTCTTCTTTTTTGGTAAACAATACCTTTTTATTTGCTGAAGAATCTTCCTTTCCTTTCTCGGGAAATCTTGGGAAGTTTTGGGCACTAGACAACAGAATAGCTATGCCAAATAATGAGGCGGGTTGGAATGAGGTAATATCTGCTGAAACTCAACCAATACTGTCTTTTGAACTTGCTAATATAGTGCTAACTTTTAATGCGAATGGTGGTGATTTTGATGGCTCTGCCACGTATGTAGTATACGGTAATGAAGGTGAACGAATACCGCATTTTGCCCCACCAACGTATGTGGGCCATACTCTTAAAACGTGGGAAAATGAGGAGCATCAACCAGTTTCGGGTCGTTATGTGTTTCCTGCACAAAGTGAAACGTATTGGGCTGTTTGGGATGCAAATGTCTACCACGTTACATTTAATAGCTTGGGAGGAACAGAAGTACCTTCACAAGCTGTTGCATTTGGCTCAAAAGTTAGTAAGCCAAGTAACCCGAGCAAAGAAGGATATAGTTTTAACGGATGGTATAAAGACGAAAGCTTAAGCGAGATTTGGAATTTTGATACAGACACTGTGAGCAAAGACACGACTCTGTATGCCTCCTGGACCCCTGTTCCCGAGCCAACGCCGAGTACACCAGACGGTTGGGTGCAGTCTAATGAAGGGTGGCAATATGTACAAAATGGTGTGTACCTAAATGATGGGTGGCACTTCTTTGACGACGAGTTTGGAGCTCACTGGTATTATTTTGAAACCACTACCTACATGCTTACTTCACACTGGATTTGGGATGACGCCCAAGAAGGATGGTATTGGGTGTGTAGTTCAGGACCTATGATAGAAGGTATTTGGGACTGGATAGATAACGCCTGGTATGGTTTTTGGTGGGGCGGCAAAATGTGTCAGGGCTGGGTCTGGGACGAATCGTATCAAGCTTGGTTTTTCTGTAATCAATATACAGGACGCGTAAGCTGTAATCAATGGACTTGGGATGGTGCTTGGTACTATTTTGATCAAAATTGCCGAATGCTTTCAAACTGCTGGGTAGATTCGTATTGGCTTGATGAATATGGTATGTGGGTGTATTAAAAATCTCGCTTGCACCACTGGCACTTTTTAGCTATGCTTATAAGCGGTAACTGTCGGCCCCCGATATTTTGTAATACATAACATGAATCGGGACCCAAT
>CANBCO010000060.1 GCA_947367165.1 uncultured Coriobacteriaceae bacterium | reverse complement strand
ATCTACCACCACGCCTGCAGGGTGCAGCGTAGCACCTGTCGCAATGAGAATAAACCACGAGATAGCACTTGCCAAAATAGCCCCTGTTGCTGTATCAATACGCTGGTAAGGAAGCTCTTCTACTCCCACATTTTTATCCACTATGTTAGATTGCGCCAAAAATATCATCCAAGGAGCAATCGTGGTTCCTGTTAGAGCAACTACCATGGAAAGATATTGCGGATTTGCCTGAAACGGCGGAATAAAGGTGTCTTTAATTGCCTCGCCCCAGTCTGGTCCTACCATAAAAACAGCGATAACATAGGTGATAAAAATACACGAAATCGCGAGCAAAACCTTTTCAATTCGCTTGTAAGAGCCACTCATAGTGAGAAGCCAAATAGCAATAGCTGCAATAGGAACGCTTAAATAGGATGGGACACCAAAAAGCATCATTCCTGAGGCAATTCCTGCAAACTCTGATAACGTTACCATCGCATTTGCGATGAGCAATGCCAGCATTGCAAAGGCGCTATGACGAACTCCCATCTCTTCTCGGATAAGAGAAGCAAAGCCCTTGCCGGTTACACATCCCATTCTAGCAGCAGTTTCTTGAGCAACTATCATCAAAAAACACATGACGGGCACACTCCAAAGCTGGCCAAAACCAAAAAGTGCTCCAGCATTGCTGTATGTCGCGATTCCGCCGGCATCAGTTCCAGCAAGGGCGGCAATAAGACCTGGACCCATGGCTGCAAAAACAGCACGTAAACGCAAAGAACGCGTCCGTTTTGATGTCGCCTTTTGCTCGCCCCGATGTGTGTTTGCGCTCTTCACAAAAGCTCCGTTTCTACGCAATCGCAAATGCAGCAAGCAAGGTTATAAGCACTACCAGCACATACGTTGCCATAGCAATCAGCAGTGCTACAAGACGCAGGCTCAGTTTTTTGGTATCTTCGCCCCGAGCGTCTCGATTGCGAATAATAGAAAGATAAGCCGGCGCACTTACAAACGAGACAAGCGCAGATATACCAGCAGCGATAAATCCGTAACCCACAAGCGGTAAAAAACCTCCAGCAGGAATCATAACATTCATAACGGCAGCCGCCACAAGCGTAAGCAGTAGCAAAAAGATACACAACGTGCCAACTCCGCGCCAAAAAAACGAGAGTATAGAAGGTGCATCTTCGTCGTCTTCGTCCCATTCAAGGGCATATCCTGCAACATAGTCAATCATAGAATCTGCAAGCACTAAAGCAATAGGCATTGCCACAGCCGAGAAAACCGCCAATGACCCCAGCACAAAAATATGGTCAAACGCCTGTAAAAGCACGCAGCCAATAGCCCAGTACAAAAGCCATAGCTGGTTTCTAAAAAGCCACCCCACACCATATGAGGCAGACGTAGGTGAAGACCCGTGAGCACCAGCCAGCTGCAAGTCTTCTTCATGTTCTTCTTCCATAACGTCAAGTGCGTCGTCTACCGTAACAATCCCGAGCATGCGTCCGGATTCTTCTACCACAGGAAGGGCAAGCAAGTTGTATTTGGAGATTGTCTCGGCAACGTCTTCTTGGTCATCATCAGGGTTACAAGTAATAAGGTTAGTTTGAATGCAATCGGCAAGCTTTGCATGAATTGGCTCTATAACCACAGACTTTAAGGAAAGCACGCCTTGCAAGCGCTCATCATCGCCTACAACATAAATGTAATTTGCAGTTTCTACCTGTCGCTTTGTACTCTCACGAACCGCCAAAACCGCGTCTTCAATAGTCGCCGATGCAGGAAGTGCCATAAACTCTCCCGTCATAATACGGCCTGCCGTGTGTTCTTTGTAACCTAACAATTGTCGTACCGCCTTTTCTCCTTTGACTCCCATGAGATGAAGTAGCTGCTCTGCTTTTGAATAATCAAGCTCGCTTACCAGCTCTGCCGCATCATCTGGATTCATCTTGCGCAAAACACGACGCGCATCTTCTGTGTCCATTTCGCCCACAATACCTGCTGCCATCTCATCATCATCAAGCTCGGCAATAGCAGACGCCGCCGCAACATCATCTAGCTGGGCAAACACCTGGCCTCGCAAGCGCGGATCTAGCTGTTCAATAATGTCTGCAACATCAGCTGGGTGTAACTCGTCAAGCGTTTTGTGTGTTACAGAAAGCTTTACATCCTTAAGGTCACGGTTAAGAAGATCCATGTAACTCCACGCGATGAGTTTTTCTGGCATATTGTGACCAAGAGCACGAGATATTGCCAACACAGCCCGCTCTAACATTGGAGAAAGCGAACGCAACAACCCCCGCATGCCTACTTCGGCTCCAAGCAAGCGCAATTGCGAGCCGTCTCCTGTTGCAGAATCAGAAAGCTTTACGTCATTTACGCGCACCACTTTAAGTCCGCGCGTGTCCACAATCTGTTTGTTTAAAAGATCCCTGCTAATGAGCACTTCTTCTGGTTGCAGGTACGAAAACCTGATGTGGTCTTGAGGAACCTTAAGACGCACCACGTTTTCTTCTTGGTCAAGTCCCTGCACATACTTTCGCCAGCTAATCATAAACGGCGTACGACCCGGGCCTTGAAAAGCAAGCGAGGTAACTCGCGGAAACACTTCTTTAGTCGCAATGCCAAGGTCATTTACAACACCAATCTTTTCTCCGTTTGAATCGAGCACGTCAATGCCCAGCATTTGCGAAAAGTACAGCATCACTCACCTCCAGAGGCACTTTCGTCTTTACCAGCACTTGTGGCTCCTGCCGTTCCTGAGCTCGCAGATGCTCCCGTTTGCGCTGCTAATCCAGCAGAAAGCCCCGTTGGCCACGTGCATCCTTCTGGCATCTTTGCATCGCCTCTTGCGATACTTTCTGGAATGGTAGCATCGGTTTGCATGAGTTCAGAAAGCGTTAGGAAGCGGTATCCCTGAGCTTGCAACTTTTGAATAATATAAGGCAGCGCCTCAAGCTCAGCCGCCACGTTTGCTCCACCATCGGCTGCAAGCAAAATATAGCCTGGCGATACATTTGCACAAATCGCATTTGCGATGCTTTCTGGCGTGCTTGCGCTTTGGGCTTCAGCGTTCCAAAGGACAGAAGCAGAGACGAGGCCGTCAGAATTAAGCCAGCTTTGGGAATTGAACTGCCCGTAGGGCGGGCGAAGGAGTGTGGTTTGTACGCCGGTGCTTTTCTCGGCTGCCGAGAAACCCTACAAAGTATGCGGACCACTGCTCCAAAAACGGTCAATAGTTTGTTCACGATCTGGCCCTACGCACACCAAAGACACGCGCACGCCACTTAGCTGTTCAAGCAGGTCAATGTAGTCTTTTGCTTCTCGCGGAAGTTGAAAATAAGAACGCACGTCGCTAATGTCACACATCCATCCTGGCATCTCAACATACACTGGCTTTGCTTTATAGAAAACACTTTGATGCTCAGGAACGGTTTCATAGCGCACACCGTCGCATTCGTAGGCCACACAAACTTGTATTGTTTCAAGCGAGCCAAGCACATCAAGCTTGGTAATCGCAAGATCAGTAAGACCGTTTACACGAGCAGCATAATTTACAATAACCGCGTCATACCAGCCGCAGCGTCTCTTGCGCCCTGTGGTTACCCCATATTCGTGGCCAACCTCACACAAAAGCTCACCCACGGTGTCTCCTTCTGGAAGCTCGGTTGGAAACGGACCAGATCCTACGCGGGTCAAATATGCTTTAGCAATTCCCAAAACGCGCCCAATATGCTTTGGTCCTACTCCAGTTCCAGTAATGGCTCCTCCAGCAGTGCAGCTTGAACTGGTCACAAAAGGATACGTGCCAAAATCAATATCAAGCATGGTAGCTTGGCTACCTTCAAACAAAATGTGCTTTCCCTCCGCCACGGCTTCATTTAAAAATTTGGAACTTTCAATAATGTAGGGACGAAGGCGTTCGGCATACGGAAGATATGTCTGTCTCTTATACACATCTCCGAGCCCACGAGACGTAGAGGAATCTCTTATGTGCACGTTCTCTAGTAACAGTTGGGGGGGGGGGGGGGGGGGGGGGGGGGGGGGG
>CANBCO010000059.1 GCA_947367165.1 uncultured Coriobacteriaceae bacterium | reverse complement strand
GTTGGTAGCGGTGAATCGATACAATGTGTGAAGGAACCGCACTCCAAAAACTCGTCCAGTCATTCCAGCCGCAGCACTTGCAAAAGACCCCTCACATCCTGTAAAATAGCAAGTCAGTAAACCCTTCGTTTGAAAGGAGCTCTATGGCTCGTCTCCATGTTATAGAGCAGAGCGAAGCCCAGCGTGTAATGGAAAACTTGCATACAGCGCTTGAGCATCGTCTTGCCGTATCATCACTTGCCCCCTGTCCTGTAGAATTTACCGCTGCTTATATTGGCATGTGCGCCACACAAAGCTGCGGAAAATGCACTCCTTGCAGGGTTGGCTTAAACACGCTTCATGATCTGTTTGAAGACGTGCTTGAAAACAGAGCGACGCCGCAGACGCTTGACCTTATTGAGCGTACGGCTCGTGCCATCTACCTTTCTGCAGATTGTGCGATTGGCTATGAAGCGGGAAACCTTGCGCTAACCGCCGTTCGCGGCTTTAAAGACGATTTTTTTGCTCACATTAACCTTCATTCCTGTGGTTTTTCGCAAAGCGAGCTTGTGCCGTGCGTTAGCGGATGCCCTGCAGGTGTTGATATTCCAGGCTATATTTCGCTCGTTGAGGCGGGGCGTTACACAGACGCCGTCCGCCTTATTAGAAAGGACAACCCCATGCCGCTTACCTGCGGGTACGTTTGCGAGCATCCCTGCGAGATGCACTGCCGGCGCGGCATGGTTGACGACCCCATGAATATTCGCGGACTCAAGCGCTATGCCGTAGACCACATGGAGCGCGATTACCGCCCCGATATGGCCGAGAAAACCGGCAAAAAACTAGCGATTGTGGGCGGAGGTCCGGCGGGTTTATCGGCAGCGTATTACCTCTCTTGCATGGGTCACGATGTCACCATTTTTGAGGCTCGCAAGCACCTTGGTGGTATGCTTCGTTACGGAATTCCTAACTATCGTTTGCCCAGAAAGCTCCTGGATCAAGAAATCCAGTGGATTTTAGATTGTGGAGTACACGTCAAGACCGATACCTCCGTAGAAAACCTGGAGGATCTCACAACTACCTACGATGCAGTCTACCTCGCCTTTGGCGCCCATGGGGACAATCAGCTGGGTCTTGAAGGCGAGAAAGCTCAAGGCGTGCTTTCGGCGGTGGAGATGTTGAGAGCGATTGGCGACGGGCAAACGCCGGATTTCTCGGGAAAGCGCGTATGCGTTATTGGAGGCGGAAACGTGGCGATGGATGTTGCCCGCTCCAGCGTTCGTTGCGGTGCCGAGAAAACCACCATCGTCTACCGGCGGCGTGTGGCCGATATGACTGCTCAAGATGAAGAGATTGCCGGTGCTGCAGCAGAAGGTTGCGAACTCCTTGAGCTTCACGCGCCTCTAAAGATTGAAACAAAAGACGACCAAGTAGTTGGCCTTACAGTTCAGCCGCAGATTATTGGCGGCTTAAGGCGCGGAAGACCCGCTCCTCGTGATGCTCAGCATGAGCCCATCACTATTCCTTGCGACATTGTGGTAGTCGCCATTGGGCAGGTAATTCAAAGCGAAAAGTTTGCCGAGCAAGGTATTCCAACCAAGTGGGGTCGAATTGAGGCGCATAAATCTGGCCGTATTGAAGGCTTTGACGGGGTCTTTGCAGGTGGCGATTGTGAATCTGGACCTGCCACGGTGATTCGCGCTATTAATGCGGGCAAAGTTGCAGCTCGAAACATCGACGATTTCTTGGGGTACAACCATGAGGTCTCTCACCATATTGACCTTCCTCCTGTGAAATTTAAAGGAAAAACAAGTTGTGCGCGTTGCGAGATGGGCGAGCGTGAAGCTGCAGATAGAATAAAAGATTTTGACTTAGTAGAAGAAGGCTTAAGCGCAGAAGAGGCCGCGCAAGAGGCGGCTCGTTGCTTACGCTGTGACCACTTTGGCTTTGGCGCATTTCGTGGAGGAAGGATTGATCAATGGTAACATTAACAATTGACGGACGCCAAATCAGCGTTCCAAAAGGCTCAACCATTTTAGAAGCGTGCAAGGCAGCAAATGCCAACGTGCCTACGCTTTGCTACTTAAAAGATGTGAACGAGATTGGAGCCTGCCGCGTGTGTGTGGTTGAGGTTGACGGCATCGAGCAGCTTGTTGCGGCGTGCAATAACGAGGCATTAGATGGCATGGTTATTCGTACCAATTCGCCACGCGTAAGAGAGACTCGCCGAGCAAACATAGAATTTTTGCTTGCCCGCCACAATACTGATTGCACAAGCTGCGTTAGGAGCGGAAACTGCTCGCTTCAAACAGTCGCAAACGACGCAGGCATTTTTGATCTTCCATATAAAAAAGAGCTTGATCACCGCGAGTGGGATAAGACGTTTCCGCTTATTCGAGATTCCGATAAATGCATCCACTGTTTGCGGTGTGTCCAAATCTGCGATCACGTGCAAAATACAGGTATCTGGGATCTTGCAAACCGTTCCAGCCATACCGCAGTTGGTGTCAAGGGGGGAGCGGACATTAAGTTCACCAAGTGCACGCTTTGCGGCCAGTGTATTACGCACTGCCCCACCGGTGCCTTAAGAGAACGCGACGACACAGACTTGGTTTTCAATGCGATTGCTGACCCCGAGACCACCGTGGTTGTTCAAATTGCTCCTGCCGTACGGACTGCGTGGGGAGAGGCGTTTGGTTTATCGGCTGAAGAAGCGACTGTGGAGCGTTTGGCAGCATGCCTTAAAGAAATGGGCGTTGACTATGTATTTGACACAAGCTGGAGTGCTGATCTTACCATTATGGAAGAAGGAAGCGAGCTTATTGAACGCTTGCAAGACGGAGGCGATCACAAATATCCTATGTTTACGAGCTGTTGTCCTGGTTGGGTTCGGTATGTAAAAGCAAACCATCCTGAGTTCGTAAGCAGCTTGTCGACGGCCAAAAGCCCGGGGCAAATGTTTGGGGCTATGGCAAAATCTTACTTTGCCGAGAAAAAAGAGATTGATCCTCATAAGATTTTTTCGGTGGAGGTTATGCCTTGTTTGGCAAAAAAGAGCGAGGTGGCACTTCCGTCTATGAATGATGCGTGTGGTGAGCCCGACGTAGACGTGTCGCTTACCGTCCGCGAGGTAGACCGCATGATCAAAGCGGCACAAATTAATCCGGCTGACTTAGAAGACGCTGTGCTTGATTCTCCTTTGGGTACGTTTACGGGAGCCGGCGTTGTCTTTGGGGCAACCGGAGGCGTTATGGATGCTGCGCTCAGAACGGCACATGCTTTAGTTACTGGCGAAGACGTCTCGGCTGATGCTTTTAAAGATGTGCGTGGAAAACGCGGGTGGAAAGAGGCTACGTTTAGCTTGGGTGATCGTGATTTACACGTGGCTATTGCACACGGACTTGCGAATGCAGAAAACTTGTTACAGGCCGTTAAAGCAGGTAATGTCAAATATGATTTTGTTGAGATTATGGCGTGTCCAGGTGGCTGTGTTGGCGGCGGCGGACAGCCAATTCATGATGGAATTGAGATGGCAGAAGAGCGCGGTGAAGTGCTTTGGGAGCTAGATAAGAATATGGAAACGCGCAAAAGCCATGAGAATCCTTCTATAAAAACGCTGTATGCAGAGTATTTGGGAGAACCGCTTTCCCACACAGCTCACGAGCTATTGCATACCAACCATCATGCTTGGAAAATGCCAGGAGAGAAAACAAATGCCAGCCAGTAAGCCTACGCCTGTTCCGTTTATGCCGCCTGGAAAAGATCCAGGCGACGCTTCATTAGAAGAGCATATTGTGAGTGAAGATATCGTCTGGAAAGGCGATATCTTTAATGTGGGCGTTATGGACGTAGAGATGCCCAACAAAAAGCACGGTAGACGTGATGTTGCTCACCACAGGGGGGCGGTTGCAGTAGTTGCACTTGTTGAAGACGCACGCGTTTGTTTGGTGAGGCAATATCGGCCTATTTTGGGGCGCGTTACCATTGAGATTCCTGCTGGCAAATTAGAGGCAGGAGAAGATCCAGAAGATTGTGCCAAACGCGAGCTTTTGGAAGAGACGGGTTTTTTGGCAAAAAAAGTGATGAAGCTTACTACGTTAGCAACGAGTCCCGGGTTTACCGATGAGCTCATTCACATTT
>CANBCO010000058.1 GCA_947367165.1 uncultured Coriobacteriaceae bacterium | reverse complement strand
AGTTAAGTACACATGCACTTCTCGCTCGTGACTTCCTGAAGATCTTTCTTTTTCAAGCAAACCGCTCTCCCATAGCTGTTTTGAAGCTATAGCAAGCGTTGGTTGAAGCATATTCAAATTTCGGGAAGCTTGTGCAATAGTCATTTTACCAAAATGATTAACGTATAAGTAGATCAACAAGATTTTTTTTGCATCAATTTCAAAAGATCCCATCGCATCTACGTATTTTGCAAGGCGATTAGCCTTACACATATAGAGCGGTTTAGGCTTTTCAATGAAATCAGACATGAGCTCAAGTTGCTCTTGCACTACTTCTTTGCCTTTTGTGGTAAGGCTACAAAGAACTTCTCGACGGTCTTCCAAACTATCTTTCTTTGTGATAAACCCTTTTTTCTCTAGCTTTTTCATTCTAAATGTAATAGTGGGAAGATCGGCTTTGCAATGTCGTTGAAAATCAGTCAAAGAGCAAGGCTTTTGTACCTCGTATAAATGAACGAGGAGTTGCAAATCATGCATATTGACCCGCCGCGCCTTTGTTTGCTCCCTCTTCACTTGATTTTGAGCTTCGTGCAAGCTCAAAAACTCCAGAACTTTCATACACATCACATTCTTTCTGGTGCCTCTACTCCTACAAGTGCTAGCAAATTTGCCAGCACAATTTTAACACTTTCTACAACCAAAAGGCGCGCTTTTGAATAATTTTTATCTAAAGGAGATTTTTCGCTAGAAAGTACTTGACAATTTTTATAAAACCTATGGAAAAAAGCTGCAAGTTCTTCGGCATAATGAGTAAGTCTAAAAGGTGCTCGATCTTTTGCACATTGTGCAATAAAATCTGGAAACTCAGAAAGCATCTTGGCTATTTCGAGCTCATATGGAGAAGTAAGCAGGGCAAGAGAAGCATCTGAATAATCGGGCAGAATATCTTGCTTAGCAGCTTTTCTCAAGATTGAACATGCTCGAGCGTGCGCATATTGTACGTAATAGACAGGATTGGACGCATCTGCCTTTTTTACTTCCTCAATATCAAAGTCTATCATTTGATTAGACGAGCGCGAAATAAGCGTATAGCGCGTAGCATCTGCACCTGCCTCTTCTAACAGCTCATCAAAGGTAACTACATCCCCTTTTCTTTTTGACATACGCATTTGTTTTCCTGCGCGCAAAAGTCTTACAAACTGTCCGAGCAACACTTCATACTGTCCCTTGTGGCCAAGTGCTTCTGAAACCGCTTCAATACGTGAGATATACCCATGGTGGTCTGCCCCCAAAATGTTGATAACATAATCGTCTCTCTCAAATTTATCTTTGGTGTAAGCAATATCAGAAGCAAAATAGGTATATTCGCCATTAGCTTTTACAATAACTCTGTCTTTATCGTCACCAAATAACGTAGATTTAAACCAGGTAGCTCCATCTTCTGTGGTATAAAAATAGCCTTTACTTTCTAGATAGGCTAACACCTCTTCTAATGGAGTTTTGCAACCGGGCTTTTTTGATGTATAAAAATCGCGCTCGCTTTTCCACACGTCAAAGTGAACCCGTGCCTTTTTACACGTCTCTTTAATCTTTGCAAGCTGTGCCTGATAGCCTTTCTCGGCAAAAAAGGTGGGTTTCTCGGCCGGTGAAAGTGCATCGATTTCTTGCTTATAGTGTGTGTAAAAATCGCTTGCAAGTTCTATGACATAGTCGCCGCCATACGCATTCTCGCCAAGGGCAGCAATAAAAGCGTCTGCATAGGGATGTGGTTCTTGTTCTGCCACAAAACGTTTTCTGTCTTCTAGCAAGGTCTCGGTGGCCTCTTCTAACGAGTTACCTGCTTCTATGAGCGTTAAAAATTGTTGATAGCGCATTTCAAGCGAAGCGCCAAAAACAGCAATTTGTGAGCCTTGGTCGTTTATGTAGTACTCACGCGTCACGGCATAGCCAGCAAATTCCATAACGTTTGCAAGGGAATCTCCTATAGCTGCCCAACGACCGTGACCCACGTGCAGAGGACCTGTTGGATTTGCACTCACGTACTCTATTTCAACTCTTTGTCCTTTACCTGCACAAGAAGATCCAAAACGTTTACCTTGCTCTTTTACTTCTTTAAAGACCTGTACTTGCGAGCTTTGAGACTGAAAGAAGTTGATAAAACCTGGGCCTGCTATCTCCACTTTGCCAATTCCTTCAGGCTTTATAAGATGCGTAAGCAAAATATTTGCAATATCACGAGGACTTTTTTTTGCAACGCGTGCATTCTTTAAAGCAACAGCACTAGCCCAAGTGCCATGGGTTGGGTCTTCTGGGCGCTCAAGTTCAATACAGCTAGCGTCAAAATCGCTTAGGTCTCCTGCTAAAACTGCATCTTTTCCGGCTTTTATAATGCTTTGTTCAATTGCTTCTTTCATCTGCTCCATTTTCTTTAATAGCTCATTTCAATTAGGTTTTCTTGGACATGCGCTAAAGAGGTTTCAAGCCCTACAGGATAGGTCTGTGGATTTAAAAACCGTTTTGACGCAAAATCAAGATGAGATAAACTTGCTTGCGCCCTTTTTCTCGCATCATCAAGTGTGTTTTGAGTAGCACAGGGGTTTCCATTATCTACAATTTTTATCATTAGCTCTTTTTTTGTAAGACCACTAAAAGAATAGTGGGTGTGAGGGTCAAGCACATCTACCGCGTCCACTACCCCATCATACGTCGTTATATCTGGATCGTATATGACGTCTCCTGCAAACTGACCTTCTGCATTGGCAAAGCGCACAATGGCTTGCTTTCCAGGAATAGTTCTTTTAGCTGCCATTTCTGAAACTTTCATAACAGGTAGCAACTCATCTGTCGCACTGCTTTTTTGAACTGCAGAAAGCTTATAGACGCCGCCTAAGGAAGGATTGGGGTCAGCCGTTGCAAGTTTTGTGCCTACTCCAAACGAGTCAATAGGAGCTCCCTGAGTCAAAAGCGATTGAATAGTGAACTCGTCTAGATCGTTTGAAACGGCAATTTTTACAGACTGAAAGCCCGCTTTGTCGAGCTCTTCTCGGACATATTTGGAAAGCTTAGCCAAGTCGCCAGAGTCAATACGTACTCCAGACAAGCTATGGCCCTGGGTCTTAAGTTCTTTTGCCACAGTAATCGCATCCCTTACGCCAGATTCAACCGAGTACGTATCAAGCAAAAGCACGCAGTTATGAGGACTAGCCTGGGCAAACGCCCTAAAGGCCTCAAGCTGCGTGGGAAATGACATCACCCAGGAGTGCGCATGCGTTCCAAAAACAGGAATCCCAAAGACTTTTCCTGCTAACACGTTTGAAGTTGACGAAACGCCACCAATCCAACTTGCCCGAGCAACCGATAGTCCGCCATCTGGCCCTTGTGCGCGGCGCAAGCCAAAGTCGCTTACGGCACGCCCTTCTGCAGCGTATACCACCCGCGCTGCTTTTGTAGCAATCAACGTTTGAAAATTTACCAAGTTTAGAAGTGCCGTTTCTAAAAGCTGGCATGCAATTAACGAACCTTCTACTCTATACAGTGGCTCCCGAGTAAAAGCGAGCTCACCTTCCGCAATAGCATAGATATCAACGTTTGGCCTGAAGTGCTCTAAATAGTGCAAAAATGCAGCCGAGAAAAGCTTCCCACCTTGTGGAGCATCCAAAGAAGCCAGATATCTAAGGGAATCATCTTCAAAATGAAAGTCTTTTATTAACTGAGGAATTTGTCCTATACCTGCCAAAAGACAATAGGCACTATCAAATGGATAATTTCTAAAAAAAGAAGTGAACACGGCTTTGCGCTCTTCCATTCCTGCTTCATAATAAGCAGCGGCCATGGTAAGCTCGTATAAATCGGTGTTTAAAACAACATCGGATGGGTTTGTGTTATTTGATAACGCCATGGGATAGTCTTAAAAATCCTTTGTTTTCTTTTCTAAAGTATAGCAAAGTTCTGCTGAATAGCCCCACGTCATGACAGAGACACTATGTAGATGACTACAAGGACCACACACACGACAGCTGACACAATAAGGACTTTCTGCGCAAGCGGAAACGAGAGGTTTTCATCTGGCATCACCTCTTTTTTTGCCGCAGCAAGCGCAGCCTCTTCCTTGCGCTCCTCTGCAAGCCAAGCCTGTTTTTCTTTGCGAAGTTTCTCTAACTCTTTGCGCTCATCTGTAGTGAGCGGAGCCTGCTTACAATCTGAGCCTGCTTTTTCCAAGCTAGGACTCCCCTTTTTCTTTGAGCTCGCGGGTTG
>CANBCO010000057.1 GCA_947367165.1 uncultured Coriobacteriaceae bacterium | reverse complement strand
CCCCCCCCCCCCCCCCCCCCCCCCCCCCCCCCCCCCCTTTAAAAGCAGAAGACGGAATCCGAGATTCCTCTACGTCTCGTGGGCTCGGAGATGTGTATAAGAGACAGTTCTATGCCCATAGGTATTATGACGGCAGATGCCGAGAAAGAAGGCGATTTTCTCGAGGCGCTTTTAAGACGAGAGTCGGGGTGTGAAACGATTCCCGTTATCAGAAGTTCCATCTCGCCCATTTTGGGATCTCACGTAGGCCCTAACATGGTTGCCATGGTCTTTTGGGGAAGTGACCGCCGAGAAAAGAAGACGCTTGCCAATCACATCTCTTCGCTTCTTGGAAATAAAGCATAAAGGGGCCTTTATATGGATGAACTTTTTGCATCAGGCGGATTTGCTCTTCTTATTGTATCGCTACTTTTAGCAGGCTTTGGAATTGTCATCGGGTTTCACTATGGCAACGAATACGGCAGCAACATTGAGACAAAGCGTGCATTTTGGAAAGCAAATCTCTGTTGCTACCTAGGGATTGTGATAGCCACCGCGCTTTTTATTGCCCTTGATTTGGTCACACTTATCTTTTTGTGTGTGGGGTTTCTCGGCGGGTTTATTGCAGGTATTAGAATGGGCTATGGTGAATCGGTAGGGCCCTGGAAAGCACATGACCGCTTTTATAAACCGCACAAGAAAAAAGACGCGCGCAAAGAGAAGCAAAGCGCAAAAAACGTGCGACATCGGCGTGCACGCGATAAAAACCGCGAGCTTATAAGTGTTGTTGACGACACAAAGAAAGAGGACAAGTAATGGATACAGAAAAGCAAGAATCGCTTGCTGTGTTAATAGATTATGAGAATTTAGCACTGGGTACGGGGAAAAGAAATAAATCGGGGCACCAAAAACCCGGTCCTCCCCCAGACATCAAGCTTATTTTAGAGCGTTTATTAGAGAAAGGCCGAATTTCTGTTAAGAAAGCGTACTGCGATTGGCAACGGTTTCCCGAGGCGGTTGGCAGCTTGCACGAAATGGGCATTGAGCTCATCGAGATTCCAGACCGAGCATACACGGGCAAGAATTCGGCAGATATAAGGTTGAGCGTTGACGCGATTGAGCTTTGCTTTACTCGGGAAAACATCAATACGTTTGCGATTTTATCGGGAGACTCTGACTTTTCGCCTGCCGTAGCCAAGCTTAAAGAGTTTGGCAAGTATGTGATTGGTGTAGGCATGAAGGAGTCAACGAGCCCGCTTTTGGTTGAAAATTGCGACGAGTTTATTTTTTATGGGGATATCGTGAACAACAATTTGCTCCCTAATTACGAGGC
The DNA here is from genome assembly GCA_947367165.1 of uncultured Coriobacteriaceae bacterium. Taxonomy (GTDB): domain Bacteria; phylum Actinomycetota; class Coriobacteriia; order Coriobacteriales; family Atopobiaceae; genus CANBCO01. The sequence goes on along the minus strand of CANBCO010000057.1, from coordinate 2,957 downwards.
AATTGTGCCAAAAGAGCGTTGGGGATGTTACAAATTGCTGCTTGAGACGGTGCAGGCGCTTCAGCGCGAAAACGTGCAGCCTCTGCTGGCTTCGCTTTTAAAAGATACGATGCGCAGAAAACTACCGCAGTTTTCAGAATCGTTTTATGGCTATCGTTCTTTTACTGCGCTTTTGCGCGATGCCGAGAAACTCGGCCTTCTCACACTCGGCGTCGACCCCAGAAGCGGCACTGCCGTTGTAGAAGGCTTTTGCGAATAGAGACCAAGATAAAGGAGAGATTATGACAGAGAACACATCCATTGCAGAACTTATCGAAAGCGTTGCCGGCGAGAATAGAAGAAAGCGGCAGGTTGCAGCGCATGAGCTCGCACAACTTGCAGAGACAAATGCTGAGGAGCTCGCCCAACATATTCCAGAGCTGGTAGATGGTCTTTCTCGGCCAGAGGCGCAAACGCGCTGGGAGCTTTTTAGTTTGCTTTCTGAGCTTGTTAGGTATAATCCAGGTGCGTGCAAAGATGCGTGTGGTGAGGCAGAGGCAGCCATGTTTGACGAAGATTTTCCCAAGTTAAGATTAGAAGCGTTCAGGTTTTTAGCTGCTTATGGTGCAACGAGCCCCAAAGCTTCAGATACGGTCTGGCCTCTTTTAGACGACGCTATTCAGTGCTATCATGGATCTCCTGAGTTTAGAGAAATGCTTCAAGCAACTGTGGATTTTTGTCAAGGAGACCTTTCTAAAAAGACTAAAGAGGCCGTACTGGCACGCGCAGAGTTTGACGCAAAACAGTCTGCCATGCCATTTATAAAACAGTATGCAAAAAAGATTATCGCAGCTATAAGGGGTACAAAGCGCGTCTAGCATGTGATTTTTATGCGTATCTGTGCGCGAAACTAGCAATTTTGTGCGCTTTCATGTATCCTAGAAAGCGCACACTTTTGACGCTAGAAACACTATCAGGAAAGGACGTTATATGCCTGAAGAAAAAAAGAATAAAGCGGCATCAAGAGCTCCTAAGGCAGCTAAGGCACCTGCGGCTCGTAAAACTGATGCAAAAAAGGCAGTAGACTCCAAAAAGGAAGAGAAGCAAAACGTAACGACGCTTCCAAGAGAGGCGGGACCGGCAGCTAAAAAAGCCGAGAAACGCCGCCAAAAATTGCTGAAAAAGCAAAATCAAAAAAAGCACGGAACGGGCTTTTGGGTCATCTGGATTATTGTGGCCTTTTGCGTAGGCGTTTTTGGAGGCAAATTTGTACTCGACAACGTGTTTGGTCTCTTTGTGCCTATGGGAACTGTAACTGGAAAAACCGCTCTTACCGAAGCCCAGCTTGATTCTGTGGTAGCCACTTTTACGGGTGATGGAGAAACCGTTTCTGTTACCGCGCGTGAAGTCCTAGAGCACACATCTGGCTTAGAAAACGCAAAAGATGGAAGCACCTATGGCTTCCCAACTGCAAATGACGTCCTTGAATACGTGCAAAACACCGTTATGAATAACGAGGTTGCCAAACAAGGAATTACGGTAAGCGACGATGAGGCAAAGCAGTATGCGGAAGATACCTTTGAATCTTCAGATTATGATGCGCTTGCTACACAATACGGCATGAGCGTTGATGACGTAAAACAAGTAATAAAAGATGCCGCTGGCGTGAGAAAGCTGTATGAGCAGGTAACCGGACAAAGCGCGAGTGACACGGTTGTTGCTCCCGAGGAACCAAGCGACGGAAACAAAGATCAAGCTACCGAGGGCTACGGTCAATACGTAACACATCTTTTGGGAGATGAGTGGAACACAGAAAAAGAAACGTGGGCCTCAACTGATGGTAAATACTACTCAGAGCTTAAGGACGAGACGTTCAGCTCCACAAGTGCCACGTACAACCAAGCTAAAAAGGCGTATGATGTAGCCACCAAAGATGCATCAACCGATACCAAAGATGCCTCTGAAACCTGGAGCAAGTACGTTAATGAGCTCATGGCAAAAGTATCTGTGGTAATTGGAGAGATACTTTAGACCGTATATAGTGCGCCAGTTTAGCTCAGTTGGTAGAGCACCGCTCTCGTAAAGCGGGGGTCATCAGTTCAAGTCTGATAACTGGCTCCAGACTATACTTTCGCCGAGAAACCCACCGTGAGTTTCTCGGCTTTTTTGTGGTAAGATGTAAGACCGCTTTGGGTACATACGTATCAGCAAAGAGAGACAAAGGAGAAAAAATGGCTAAGAAACAGTACAAGTTTCGTTGCACCGTTTGCGGATATGAAGTTGTGATTGATGAGCCAGAACTTCCAGCTGATTTTGTGTGTCCGGTATGCGGTGTAGGACCTGAGCTTTTTGAGCTTGTTGAAGAAGTTGAGGTCGAGGACTAAACCGGGGGCGACTAGGCTTTGACTGGATAGTCTTGAGGTAGGAAGCAGGCCGTGGTCTCCTCACCACGTTAAACAGGGGTAACGTCAAATTGAATTGACAACTCTTACAATGGGCAGTATGCCCTCGCTGCTTAATTAACATTGCAGCCGTTGAGCAAGCTCTACTCTCTTCGCGCTTGTTACAACGTCCACAGAAGAGATGCTGAAGTGCTTTTGTGAACGCAGCACTTCTTAAGATACGTTCACTAGTGTGTTGCAAGTGGGTCGTACACCTTGCAGCATGCGAAAGCTGAGGTACGACTGAGCCTGGAGAAGCTACCAGGAGGCTATGTAGGACCGGAGTTCGATTCTCCGCGCCTCCACCACACATGATGACCCCTTGAGAGCTCAGTGCTCTCAAGGGGTTTTATTGTGCGAGTATAGTTGGTAGGTTTTCTTGGGCGAATAGACCAGGGTGCCCGTTCATTTCTACCACTAATCTTTTAGTGGTAGGTTTTGTCGGCTGAATAGACCAGGGCGCCCGGCATTTCCTACCACCAATCTTTTCGTGGTAGGTTTTCCCGGCTGAATAGACCAGGGCGCCCGGCATTTCCT
>CANBCO010000056.1 GCA_947367165.1 uncultured Coriobacteriaceae bacterium | reverse complement strand
CCACAAATTCTGCATCGAGCGCTGCCTCTAGCTCTGCATCGCTAACATCCTTTTCTTGGTTCAAGGCTGCTTGCGCAAGAGAAAATTTGCGCTTTTCTCGGCGAGCTTTTAATTGCCATTTGTAAAGATCGGTTTCTAAATAGCCAATAGTTTTAGCATAATCAGCAAGAATATGCGGATTCACCTGAAGATTTATAGTGTCGATTTCCATCAAGGTATCGATAAGCTGTTGGCGAAGTTCTGATAGTTTCCTTTGATACTCTTGCGTGTCTCTAGTCATAAGTCCTGCCTTGCCGTTTTCTTACTCCTTATAATAGCAATTCTTTCATTTCGCTTTACAACAGAGCAAAAACAGTACCCAAAAGTACTACAATAAAAAAGGAACAACGTGCGAAAGGACACATCATGACAAAAATAATTTGTTCACCAGGAAGTTATGTACAAGGGCCAGGCGAGCTTGAAAAACTCGGCCAGTATGCTCAGCCTTTTGGACCTGGCGGAGCCTACATTATTGCAGGTCACTTTGTAAATACACATTATCATGACCAGCTCACTCACAGTTTTTCTGAGAAAAACCTTCCGTGTGTCATCTCTGAATTTGGTGGCGAGTGCTCTATGGAAGAGATTACCAAGCACAAAGACAATTTGGGAGATGCCTCGGTCGTAATTGGCATTGGAGGTGGCAAAGTGCTTGACACCGCAAAAGCGGTTGCACACTATGCTGGTCTTCCCGTCATCATTGCCCCTACCATTGCTTCAACTGATGCGCCATGCAGCCGTCTTTCAGTTATCTATAAAGAAAACGGCGAGTTTGAATCATACTTGCCGCTTCCTAAAAATCCCGAGATGGTCCTTATGGATACCAACATCATTTGTGCTGCTCCGGCGCGCTTTATGATAGCAGGCATTGGAGATGCACTTGCTACTTACTACGAAGCTGCTGCATGCGTAGCGTCTAATGCTACCACCATGGCAGGCGGACACGTCACCAATGCTGCGTTTGCGCTTGCAAAACTTTGCCGAGACATACTTTTAGAAGATGGCTTGAAAGCAGTCGCGGCTGCCGAGCAAAGCTTGCGAACCAAAGCAGTGGAAAACATAATAGAGGCAAACACCTACCTCAGCGGTGTTGGTTTTGAAAGTAGTGGACTTGCTGCAGCTCATGCTATTCATAACGGCCTCACTATTTTGCCAGAATGCCACGACAAGCTGCACGGTGAAAAAGTGGCATTTGGCACGCTTACCCAACTTGTACTTGAAAACTATTCGCTTGAAGAGCTAGGAGATATTATCACGTTTTGTAAAGCAATTGGGCTTCCTACCACATTTAAAGATCTTGGTATAGAAGGTGTAAGTGATGAGCAGCTCATGGAAGTGGCAAAAAGAGCCTGCGCGCCCGATGATACCATGGGTAATATGCCCTTCTCGGTCACGCCAGAAGATGTTTTCTCGGCCATGAAAACTGCCGATGCTCTAGGAAAGGCGTTTTAAGATGGAATATGCCATGTTAAGTCATTCAAATAAAGGTTTGGCCTAAAAAGTGGAACTTTTACCAAAAGTTCGGCTTAAAAAGTGGCAAACGTGCAGGTAGTAGCCAAATGGACCAAAGGCATGATAGTTTCATCACGTGGCGTCCTGGTTGTTCAGTAACCAACAACGTCTACAATAGAGTGAAACAGGAGGCAGGGCGTGCTTGATTTACACATGTTAGAGACAGAAGCACCCAACAAAAACAGTGCGGGTTTCTCGGACATGTCCATTGCCAAAGCAGTAGAGCTTATGAATTCCGAGGACTTGCAAGCTGTAAAAGCAGTACAAGCTGCAAAATCTCAAATTGTTGAGGTCATCACACAAAGCACGCGCGCGCTTCAAGAAGGAGGGCGCATCATCTATGTGGGTGCCGGAACAAGCGGGCGTTTAGGAGTACTTGATGCGGTCGAATGTCCTCCTACGTTTGGCGTGGATGAAAACATCGTGATAGGAGTCATTGCAGGAGGAGAAAACGCCTTTGTAAGCCCGCGTGAAGGCGCAGAAGACTCACCTCAGCTTGGCAAAGAAGCCCTTCAAGCCAAGAATCTTTCTTCGCAGGACATGGTGATAGGCATTGCTGCTAGCGGACGCACTCCTTTTGTACTTGGTGCCTTAGCATATGCAGAGGCCAAAAGGTGTAAAACTGCAGCTATAGTCTGCACAAGTGACTCAGAAATTGCAAAGGGATGCCCGCTTACCATAGAGCTTTTGCCTGGCCCTGAAGTTCTAACGGGAAGCACCCGCCTTAAAGCAGGAACGGCCACCAAGATGGTTCTCAACATGATAAGCACTATCTCGATGATTGGCGTTGGCAAGGTATACAAAAACTACATGGTTGACGTCAAGATGACAAACAAAAAACTGCAAGCGCGCGGTGTCTCCATTGTGGAAACGCTTACCGGCGTTTCTCAAGAGGAAGCAAAAATTGCATTGGACGCGAGCTCGCAAGAGGTTAAAACTGCCATCGTAATGCTGCTCGCTCACGTAGATCCAAAAGAGGCGCGCGAGCTCCTTGCGATGGCACACGGTCATATTGACAGCGCGCTCGCACAACACAAACAAGCCTAAGGAAAAAGAATGGATAACAAAGCTTTAGCTCAAAACATTGTCGCCGCTCTTGGAGGGCCCAGCAATATCCAAACTGCCGAGAACTGCATGACACGGCTGAGAGTGCAGGTTTTCTCGGAAGCAAACGTGTCTATAGATAAGATTAAACAGCTAAAAGGGATTCTTGGCGTAATTGAAAAGGACGGTTACCTTCAAATAGTGTTAGGTCCAGGAGCTGCTAAAAAAGTGACTGATGAAGTCAAAGCTCTTTTGCAAAGTGCCTCCCCCGCCGAGAAGCCCTCAGCATCGCCCCAAGTGAGCGCAAACTGGCAAAAAGAAAAGGCAGCGGTACAAAGTAAGCAAAAGAAGAATGGTATTAAAGACTTTCTTGCGCTTATTTCAAACATTTTTATCCCGCTTATTCCTGCCATTATCGCAGCGGGGCTTTTTAACGGCTTTGGCTCCCTTATTGCCCAGCTTATTACGGATGGCACTCTTGGCGGCACATTTTGGACGACAACACAGCTTTTATTTAGCCTTTTAGGAAGTTCGTTTCTGGGCTATTTTGTTATCTTTACCGGCATTAATGCTGCAAAATCTTTTGGGGCAACTCCTGCTCTTGGAGGCATGATAGGAGCGCTTACCATTGGCGCAAACATCATAGAGATTTCCAAACAGTTTGGCCTCTATAATGCAGACATTCCTGCTCAATCAATTTTAACAACCGGAAAAGGCGGCGTTATTGGCGTTATTTTTGCCGTCTGGGTCTTATCTCTTGTTGAAAAGCAACTTCATAAACGCGTGCCAGACGTGCTTGACCTAATCGTGACGCCATTTTTATCTCTTCTCATCACAAGTCTGGCGGTTGTGTTTGTTATTATGCCTTTAACTGGCATTTTGTCAGATCTTCTTGTTGCGGGATTCTCACTTCTTTTGGAATCCAATAATATAGTGATAAACATTGTTGCCGGTTTTATTTTAGCCGCTGTATTCTTGCCCATGGTGCTTTTGGGGCTTCACCACGGACTAGTTCCCATCTATGCGTTGCAATTAGAACAGATGGGCGGAGTTTCGCTCTTTCCTGTTCTTGCCATGTCTGGCGCAGGGCAAGTTGGAGCAGCGATTGCTATCTATTTGCTGGCAAAACGTGCTCATAATAAAACAATGCAGCAAATTATCGCAGGCGCGCTTCCGGCTGGGCTTTTGGGCGTTGGCGAGCCGCTCATCTATGGAGTGACACTTCCTTTGGGAAAACCTTTCATAACTGCCGGTATTGGGGCTGGTTTTGGAGGAGCTTACATTATGCTTACCCACATTCTGGCAAACGCCTGGGGTCCATCTGGCCTCGTTGCTATTCCGCTTATGCAGGGTTTCTCGGGCATGATAAACTTTTTTGTAGGGCTTTGCATCGCTTACGTAATGGGATTTGTGGTAACTAGTCTCTTTATGAAAGCATCGGAGGTTAAAGATGCCGTGTAAACTGGGCATTTCACACTATCTTGGAGAAGAAGGTACAGAACTTCTTAATGGAAATGGCCGCTTTGCGTTTGTCTCTGCCCATATCCCCGAGAAACCCACCAATTCTTCCCTGTTTGCCTCGCTTGTAACACGGCTTAAAAACCAGGGCTTTTCTGTTATCTGCGACATTGATGCCCGCACTGCTCCTGCCTGGGGCTTTCAAACTGAAGAAACGTTTCTTGCTGCATTTAACATTGACTTTTTGCGCCTTGATGCAGGTTACTCCCATGATGATTTTCTTTCCTTTGCAAAACGTATACCTGTTGCATTTAACGCTTCTACGTTGACTGAAGCTCAAAAAATAGAAATCCTCCAGATAAATCCCAAAGCAATTTCAATCCCTCATGCCCCAACGACAATATACGAGCCCCAATGACAATGTTTTCATATTGACTATAGGGAAATAAAAATCTATAATGAGTGAATAAAGTATCAATAAATAATATAAGGGAAGGAATATATATA
>CANBCO010000055.1 GCA_947367165.1 uncultured Coriobacteriaceae bacterium | reverse complement strand
TCAAAGTAGTACCAAGCACCATCCCATGCCCATTCGTTGCATGCTACGCGTCCTGTATAGTCATCACAGTAATACCAAGCATTGTAGTAGGTATCCCAGACCCAACCTTGACACATCTTGCCGCCCCACCAAAAACCATACCAGGCGTTATCTATCCATTGCCAGAGGTTTTCGATCATAGGACCTGTTGAGCATACCCAGTACCAGCCTTGCCACTCATCATCCCATATCCAGCGAGAAGTTGCCATGTAGGTGTCAGCATTAAAGTAGTACCAGTGGTTACCATACTCATCTTCAAAGTAGTGCCAGCCGTCGTTTAGATACTCTCCGTTAAGAACATACTGCCAACCTGCATCAGACTGTACCCAACCATCCTCTGTACCAGGGGCAGGTTCTGGTGCAACTTCCCATTTTGCATAGAGGGTGATATCAGCTGTAATGGGGGTGGAAAAGTCAAACTCGTCGGTAAGTTCAGTGTCACTACACCAATATAAGAAGGTATAGCCCTCACGTGTTGGGTCAGCTGGCTTTGTAACAGGATGTCCTGCTGCAACTTCTTTAGGCTCTACTTTACTTCCTCCGTTAGAGTCAAAGGTAACAGTATAAGTTGTTGCTGCTTTCCAGTGAGCATAGTAGTTGTGTGTGTTTAGAGAAACATCAGAGGTTGAAAGCACTTCAGTCCCCTTATCCGCTTCTGCTTCATCAAACCAACCCACGAGCTCTTCTCCTGCTTTTTGGGCAGTTGGTAGTGTTTCGTACTTCTTTATTCCTTGGGCATCTTGGTAGGTATATGTTGTAATGAAATCATCTGTAGGAAAGGTTCCACCTTGAGGATCCCATGTAACAGTCGTTTTAACAGAACCTGTTCCTTGAAAAGTAGTTGAATCTGGTAAGTTTAAGTTCCCACTGTTAACGATAGTTCCTGCTACATCACAAGTACATGTTTGGCCTTGAGAAAAAGAAAGCGCTGCGCCTTCTTTAATAGAAAGAGTTTGATTTGCAGGAACAGTAAGTGATGTGGGAAGCTCTACGGTATCAGAAATTTCTACGTTGCTATACATCGTAGTATTTTCCCAAGTGGTCACATCAGGAAGGCCTGCACTTGGATCATCAGGAAGACCTTTATACGTACAGCTTCCAGAAACTACAATGCAATTAGACATATTTCCATCAAATCCTGCAATCTTAGTGTTAATATTGGTAGCTGCCATCACGATTGCATTTCCTGATATAGAACTTCCGCTAGCACCATTTATAGCTGGCATGTTAAAACCTTCGGGATCACCTCCTCTTGCAACAACTGTCCCCCCAGAAATTATTATTTTACCAGGATTTACATTTCTAGTAACTCCAATCGCGGAGGAAGCCATTCCTGCAGAAGCATCAACATAACCACCACTAATTACAATATTGTCTGCTTTTGCCATAATACCTCCACCGATACCAGGACCACCAGCATAGCCCTGCGCATAAATGTTTCCTCCTTCTATTTCAATGTTAGCGGTTTGTTTGTACGCACCTTCTCCACCTATAGCGGCAGCTAAAAGTCCGCCTGCAGCTACTAAAGTTCCAGGGAATCCTTGTGAATTTTGAGGAATTCCTATGCGAAGGGTACCAAGTGTTTCAATGTCACCCGTCGTAGAAGATTTTGCTATACCGGAACTCCCCCAGTCACTATATTCATTACTGCCTTTTTCCCCTTTCAGTGTACTCACACTATTGTCAGCCAAAATAATATCAACATCAAAGTCAGCATCTTCTTGTATAGTAAGGGCAGCAAGACCTTCATTATTGATTGCACTTCTGTCTATTGTTACGCCATCTAACACAATATGAACAGCATTGTTTTCTCCAGTAGGGCCTGCACTTACTACGATTCTATCTAGCGTTGTCGCAATACCTTGTTTATTGCTAAGTGTAAAAGTAATATCATTAGATCTAGGATGCAGGTCAAGAACACCATCTGTACCAGAAGTGCCAGTAAAGTAATAGTCTAAGTTTTGGCCAAATTCGCCGTTAGTTAAAACCTCAAACGCCCCAGTATCTGCATTACTACCTGAATTGTTTGCAATGCTAATCTTTGGCAAACAAAACAAGCTTGTAACAAAAACCATTACAAGAAGCAGGATAAAAGAGATACTAAATGAATTTTGGGTGCTTTTTTTTATACATGATAGACTCCTTCACTTGAACCTGTACAACTTGCAAACATGGTGTTCTCCTTTCGCGTCGTTTCCTATGAGCCCATGCTCGCTCAGAACAGCTTAATTCTAGCACACCTTGGCCTTTACGCATGTTGCAAAGTCCTTTTTTGGGTACATGTAAGGTGAGGAGAAAGGTCGCCATGCCAATTTCTTTTACAACATTATTCTGTATTACTCTTATCTCCTTTCTCTCGCCGTTTCTCTCCTATATAACGGGAGGAAAAGTTATACGGACAAGTGCCATCATTATTTTGTTAGGGTGGCTTTTTGGACCTAACATGCTTGGCTTTATTCATCCCGAAGCCTATGGCATACCACTTCTTCAGCAACTTGGCCTTGCATTTCTCTTTTTAATGGGCGGCTACTCGATGGAGTACAATCTTTTTGCTACACCTGCTGGAAAACACAGCTGCTTATGCTGGGCTATCTCGCTTGGCCTTGGCCTTCTTGTGACCTTTTGTGGGCCCTTTCACTTCTCCCCAGCCTCAGGCATTGCATTTGCCCTTGCCCTAACAGCAACCTCGCTTCCCAAAGTAAACGCAGAGCTTAAAACAAAAACGTCTCAAAGCCCTTTTTACACACAGGTTGTGGAATCTTACGGAGCCTCTGGAGAGCTTTTGCCCGTCTGTGTCTTTGCCCTTTTGATAGGAGAAAACTCACCCCTTCTTGAACTAGCTATTCTTGGGGTGTTTGTTCTCTGTGCATTCCTAGGACGTGCCTTACTAGCAAAAGAAGACAAAGAAGACAGTAAGCTTTCTCGGTTTGTCCACGATAGTCACATTGCTCCTTTTGGAGCAGAGGAGCTCGTAATAGCGATTATGGTAGGGCTTACCACGTTAGGCGTTATACTGGGGGCAGATATGCTAATTGCAGGTTTTGCAGCTGGCTACATTTTGCGCCGTCTTGTTACAAACGAAAACGACCATGCACTCGTACAGCTTAAGGGAGTTGCAAATGGCTTTTTTATACCGCTTACTTTTGTGCTCTCTGGTGCTAGTTTAAACCTTGCTACAGCCTTTGCGCATCCTGGAATTATGGTAGGGTTTCTCGGCTTGTTGATTGTGATTAGAGGGCTTCCGGTTTTGTGTAGCCTTGAAGTATTTAAAGAGACGCGTGTGCTTGATCAGCTGCAAAAGGTGAGCGTAGCGGCGTATTCGTGCATGACGATGTCGACTATTGTAGCGATGACCGATGTGGCCCTTGAAAGCGGAGACATGACAGAAACCGTTGCGGCAACTCTTATTGGCGCGGCTGCTCTTTTAAACATTGTGATGCCGATTGTGACCTCATTTCTTGAGAAAAAGGACACGGCGCGAAAGAAAAATGTTAGTTAGGCTGAGCTGTTGGTGCTTGGTGAGACTTGCTTGTGCTGTAGCCTCTTTGGGGACGTTTTGTTTTGTGTGCCCAGACAAGAAGGGAAAATCCTACGGCAATAAGAGGAAGTGAAAGGAGCATTCCCATTGTAATAGGGCCAAAAAGGTAACCCAATTGCACATCGGGAACACGCACAAACTCCACAGCAATCCTAAAAATACCATATACAAGGAAAAACACGCCTGCAAACGTACCTTGCGGCCGAGGAGGCGTTTTTTTTGCGAGCAAAATGAGGAGTATAAAAAGAACGAGGCCTTCTAGGAGGGCTTCGTAGAGCTGACTGGGATGACGAGCGATACCGCCGCCTGTTTCAAAATAGACGCCAACCCAAGAATCCGTTGGCTTTCCCCAGAGCTCGCCGTTGATAAAGTTTGCAATGCGGCCAAAAAAAAGACCAACAGGAGCTACAATGCAGCCCAAATCAAGCATGGTGAGAAGTGCAATATGAAGGCCTTTTGCAGCGAGGCCGCCTCCTATAATCGCGCCAATGAGGCCTCCGTGAAAGCTCATGCCGCCTTGACTAAAAGCAAGAATCTGGTCCGGATGGGCGAGGTAAAAATCTGCATTATACAAGAGCACATAACCAAGGCGCGCTCCAATAATAGCTCCAAAACCAACGCCTACCACAACGGTCACAATGTCTTCAATTTTAAGATTAAGCTTCCATCTTTTATTAAGCCAGATAATGAGGAGGGCACCTAGCACAAAACCTGCCAAGTACGCAAGCCCGTACCAGCGAATCTCTAGCGCACCGAGTCTAAAAGCGACGGGGTCAAGATGCTGGTATAACTCGTTTATGGGCATAGCGTGTTTCCTCCTGTGCGGTGCGTTTATGCCTGCGTGCGCATGCTTTTCTTTTTAGCCGAGAAGTGCTTTAGACGGCGTTGCTCCACTCTGGCCTTGGTAGTGGCTTCCAAGTTCGCGAGAACCATAGGGTCGCTCCACCTCTGACCTGTCTCTTATACACATCTCCGAGCCCACGAGACGTAGAGGAATCTCGGGTGGCGGGGTGTGCGTGGAAAATGGGGGGGGGGGGG
>CANBCO010000054.1 GCA_947367165.1 uncultured Coriobacteriaceae bacterium | reverse complement strand
GGTTACTCATGATGTAGTGGCTCCTTTGTAAATCCATAGACGATACTTGATTTTGGTCCAGCCTTATGGACTTTTTCTAGTTCATGGGCTTTACCTGCTAATATTTCCATTACTAAGGGAGAGCAAAATCCACCTTGGCATCTTCCCATCCCTGCTCTTAAACGCCTTTTTACGCCATCTAATGTATTTGGAGGAACCGGGCGATTGAGGGCTTCTTCAATTTCTCCCTGTGTGACATGTTCACACCTACATACAATCGTTCCATAGGCGGGGTTCTTTGCTAATAACGCGAGCTGATCTTCTTTTGCTAACTCATAAAAACGAGGGACACCTACGCGCTTTTCCACAAAGGTTTGCTTTTTTTGAGCACCCAGTTTCTCTGCTACTTTTTGTGCAATATGGATGCCAAGGGCAGGAGAAGAAGTAAGCCCTGGCGACTCAATTCCTACTAAATGCACATAGTTTTCTGTGGTTTCTTCCAAGGTAAACTCGTGGCCTTCCTCGTGTGCGCGAAGGCCAGCAAATGAGGTGATGGCCATGTTAAGAGGCAGCTCGGGGACAGAAAGGCGAGCTTTTTGCAAGACATCTCTCAGTTCTTCTGCCGTGGTATTCACACCTTCTTTGTCATCAATGTCTATGGCCGTAGGTCCTACTATGGTGTTTTGGTGACACGTTGGTGCTACAAGAATGCCTTTGCCATACTTGGTAGGAAGCTGAAAGAGCGTGTGTGTTGGAACTGGCGTAGCAGCTCTATCAAGCAACACATACGAGCCTCTTCTAGGAATGATATGCTTTGCCTCAGTTCCTAGAGACTGGTTATAGAACGTATCGGCATAGACGCCGGCAGCATTTATAACAGAGCGTGCATAAAACGTCTCGCCAGAAGATGTAAGCTCATAACCATCTTCTTTTTGTGTAACAGAGCTAACTTCTGTATTAAAGAAAAAGTCTGCGCCATTTACGCAAGCGTTTTCAGCATAGGCAGCTGTTAACAAGAAAGGATCAACAATGCCCGCCTCTGGAGCATAGAGCGCAGCAACCACTTCAGGACTAATGCACGGTTCAATCTCGCGTGCCTCGTCTCCTGAAATGATAGAAAGCGGAGAAACTCCGTTTTCTTTTCCTTGTTCTAAAAGCTTTTCTAGGCCTGGCAAGCTTGACTTGTCAAAGCACAGTACAAACGATCCGTGTTGTACGTAAGGCACGTCAAGCGTTTTGCAAATCTCAGGCATCATACGGGCACCTTCAACGTTAAAGCGTGCCATATTGGTCCCAGGAATCGCGTCATATCCAGCATGCACAATCCCTGAGTTTGCCTTAGAAGTGCCGCAACAAACATCTTCTGCTCTCTCAAGTACGGCAATAGAGACGTCGTATCTTGCGAGCTCTCGCGCAATAGCTGAGCCAACTACTCCAGCTCCTATTACGCACACGTCATATACATTCATGCAACCTCCTTGCATTAATTAAACTTCATCACTTTTGCAACCACTTTATAAAGCGCAATCGTTGTTTTTTGCCCCACTTTAGTAGGAAGGTTTACGAGCATCCCCATAAGACCTTTTCTGCAATAGTTATACATTTTTTTGTCGTAACTTTTAAGATAGCGCCAAAGTTTGTTGCAATCTTCAAGCGCGTTGGGTTTATCGCTAATACGAGCAAAAATAGAACTTGCCGCCATCATAATGTTTAAGTAATCAAGCATATACCTGCGAAGCTTTTTGCTTTTTACATCTTCATACAGATGGTAGGCATCAATCATTATCTGGGTGATTAAGAGCTGCTGATCTATCCGAGAAGCCATTACTTTTTCATTAACTGATTGGTCTTCTCGGCCAATAAAGTAGCGATACAGATTTACATCTAAGTAATAGAGGGTTTTACAACGAGGTAGCGGCACAAATGCATAAATGTTATCAACATAAAACGTGTGTGGAGGCATGGGCACACCACCTTCAAGCAGCACTTCTGTTCTATAACACAAAGAGTGCATGAGCAAGTTTTGTGAGTAGCTAAAGCGGTTAATAGTGTCCCAGGTAAGCACTTTGTTTTTTGGAAGCGCATGACGATAGTCTATCGCGTGCTGCTTGCCTGATTCCATATGCTCATAGACATAGTTTGTAACTACTAAGTCTATCTGGGTTTTCTCGGCTAGAAATGTACGCAAAAGGTCAAGAAGCGCACAAAGTGCTTCACCGTTATACCAGTCATCAGAATCACATACTTTAAAATAGGCACCACTTGCGGCTCTAAGTCCTGTCAAAACCGCGACGCCATGGCCACCGTTTTCCTGATGAATTGCTTTAACAAGCTTGGGATAGTCCCGCTCCCATTTTTGGGCAATCTCAAAGGTATTGTCTTTTTGAGACCCGTCGTCAACAATGATGACTTCAATGTCATCGGCATAACCTGAGCCTTCCAAAATGGAAGAGATAGCGTGGTCCATATACTCAGCCGAGTTATAACAAGGAATAGCTACAGAAAGCGTTTTTTCTAACGTCGTCATAAATGCCGTCCTCCTTTATGAATGCGCCGCAATAAGCGAGTCGCTCAGCTCTAGCGCACTAGCTACCACTGCATCCATGTCGTAGTAGCGATACTCTGGAAGACGCCCGGCTGGATGAAAGTTGGAAATGCCTTCAACGCGAGCTTTATACTGGTTGTATAAGTCGATATTCTCGGGTTCTAAAATGGGATAGTAAGGATCGGTCGCTCCTCCACGTGTGTACTCAAGCGGATACTCACGCATGATGGTAGTAACATCGTCTAAGACCTGGCCAGTCATGTTCTTAAACTCAGTGATACGTGTAAAATCCTCTGTTGTGGTGTAATTGACGGTTCCTACCGGCTGAAATTGCGTCATAGAAAGCGTCTCAAACTTCATGTCGAGGCTTCTATAGGGCAAAGGCCCCAAGTCACAGTCAAAGAGCTCATCAAGAGGTCCGGTATAAATCACCTCTCCAGAGTAGGGCTTGTTTTCAACAAGAACCTCGCCGTCTTTTACAGAAATATACCTTCTTGCATCAGTGTTTAAAAAGACGTCGATTGCAGGGTGGTCAAGCATGGCTTCAAATAATGCTGTGTAGCCGTTTGTTGGCATTCCTTGAAACGGAGCTTGTGGAAAGTAGCGATCATCGTCTCCGGTAAAGATAGGAACGCGGCCGGTAATAGCTGGGTCAATCTCGTCCGGTTTTTTGCCCCACTGCTTTTGCGTATAGTACAAAAAGACGTTTTTATAGACGTAATCTGCAACTTCTTGCAAATCCTTATCTTCACTTTCGCGGAGTTTTAAGTTGGGGACTTTTTGATCTCTTCCAAACGTATCTACCAGCTTTTGAAAGAGCTCTTCGCCGCGGTCTTCACCAAAAGCAAGCTTAAGCGACGCGTGATTAAAAGGAACTGGCATAAGCGTTCCATACACGTCTGCAAGGACCCTGTGCTGATAGTCGCTAATGTCACTAAAGCGCCTAATAAAGGCGTCCACACGCTCGTTAAAGGTGTGGTAAATATGAGGCCCATACACGTGAATGAGCACACCCGCCTCATCGTATTCATCATAGGCATTTCCTGCAATATGAGGACGCATTTCTAATATGGCAACGTGATAGTTCAGCTCATCTGCCAGTCTTCTGGCAACAACCGAGCCAGCGTAACCAGAACCAACCACAAGGGCATCGTATGAAAAGGGGTCAAAATCAGAAGAAACTTGTGTGTGTAGACTCATACACTTCCTTTCATCGTTGTGTTATCGTAACGCACATCTACACATAATTTTAGCACTCGGACTATACTTATGGAAAGTCAACGGCAAAGAAAGGTCAAACTTTATGGCAACTTTTTTAGAGAGCATGAAAGAGCTCGCAAAACAGAGCAAAAAAACCATTGTCCTTCCCGAAGGCGAAGATCCGCGCACTATAGAGGCTGCAAAAAAGATTATCGCTGAAGACCTTGCAAACCTGGTCATTTTGGGCGACGAATCTGTTCAGCATGTTCCTGGAGCTATCCACATTAATCCCAAAACAGCCGAGAAACACAACGAATACGCCCAGCAACTGTTTGAACTAAGAGCCAGAAAAGGTATGACAGAACCATACGCCAAGGAACTTATGGATGACCCCACCTACTTTGGCACTATGATGGTAAAGGCAGGAGATGCAGACGGTCTTGTGTCTGGAGCTTGTCACTCTACGGCAAACACCTTGCGCCCTGCACTTCAAATTTTAAAAACTGCCCCTGGAACCAAGCTTGTTTCAAGCTTTATGGTGATGTGCGTGCCAGATTGTGATTACGGCTATAAAGGAAACTTTATTTTTGCAGATGTGGGTCTTAATGAATACCCAGATGCAGAGGCACTTTCTGAAATTGCGCTCTCTTCTGCTACTTCTTTTTCACAACTTATGGAAACAGAACCAAAAGTGGCATTTTTGTCGTATTCTACGCATGGTTCTGCGAGCTCAGAGTATGTAGAAAAAGTACAAGAAGCCTATAAGCTGGTGTGTGAAAAAGACCCTTCGCTAGCCTGTGACGGAGAGCTTCAGCTTGATGCCGCGCTCGATAGTGTAGTAGCTAAGATCAAAGCACCAACGTCCAGTGTGGCAGGAGAAGCAAACGTGCTCATCTTTCCTAACTTAGATGCTGGAAAAATTGGGTATAAGATCCTGCAGCGTCTCTGAAAAGCAGAGGCATACCTGTCTATAATACACAT
>CANBCO010000053.1 GCA_947367165.1 uncultured Coriobacteriaceae bacterium | reverse complement strand
TTTAAGACACGTCCTCCAGAACTCACCAGCTTACCCCCTTCTTTTTTAGCACCCGCAACGTAGAGTTCTTCTTTTACGTCGGGCGTCGCAAGCTCAATTTCAAAGCCCGTCTCATACGATTTTGGGTATCCTTTTGATGCAATCACCACACAGCACGCCGCCTCATCGCTCGAGGTCACAGGGCAGGTTGCAAGCGTTCCTTTGTGACAAGCAAGCAAACAATCAAGTAGTGACGAGGTGAGCAGCGGAAGCACCACCTGCGTCTCAGGGTCACCAAAGCGGCAGTTGTACTCAAGCACCTTTGGACCCTCTTTGGTTAGGATGAGGCCAAAAAACAAGCAGCCTTTAAAGGGTGTGCCCTCCTCTGCCATCGCGCGCACAGTGAGCTCAAAAATGGTCTTCATGCAGGTATCAGCCACTGTTTTTGTGTAGTAAGGATTAGGCGCCACCGTCCCCATGCCGCCGGTGTTAAGCCCACAATCACCATCGAGTGCGCGCTTGTGGTCCTGACTTGAAACCAAAGGACGCACAACTTCGCCATCGCAAAACGCGAGCACAGAAACTTCTGGACCTTCCAAAAACTCCTCAATAACGATGGTAGAACCCGATACACCAAACGCCCCTTCCTCCAACATATCGTGCACGGCCAAGGCGGCTTCTTCGCGCGTGTTACAGATAAGCACCCCTTTTCCAAGTGCAAGACCGCTCGCTTTTACCACAACAGGATAGCTGCACGTTGCCAAGTAGTCGCGCGCTTTTTCCGCATCCGAGAAAACCGCAAATTCCGCAGTTGGAATGTGGTATTTTTGCATGAGACGCTTAGCGTACGCTTTAGAACTTTCAATCTGGGCAGCTGCTTTGCTAGGCCCAAAGGCAGCAACGCCGGCCGCCTCAAGGGCATCGACCATCCCTAAGGCAAGCGGGTCATCAGGGGTAACCACCACAAAATCGAGTCCGTGCTGGACACTAAAGGCGACAACGCCCTCGCAATCTGTCGCTGCAATGTTTACGCAAGTCGCATCCTCTGCAATTCCGCCGTTTCCGGGAAACGCATAAAGCTTGCTTACGCGTGTATCTTCTGCCAGTTTTTTAATAATCGCGTGCTCGCGTCCACCGCTACCAACTACTCCAATTTTCACGCTACCTCATCCTCCTCAGTGCGTTATGTCCTCCTGCGCCCTCATGCGCTATCCCTTGCCTGCTTAGTGATGAAAAAGCCTAACGCCATTTGTTACCATGACCATCTCGTGCTCATCACAAGCTTCAATCACCGCATCGTCTCGAATAGAACCGCCAGGTTGAACCACGTATTTCACACCACTTTTGTACGCGCGCTCGATGTTATCAGAAAACGGAAAGAATGCATCACTTGCAAGCGCCACGCTTGTTTGCGCGTCTAACCAAGTGCTTTTCTCGGAATCTAAGAAAGGTTCTGGGCGCGTCGTAAAATACTTTTGCCACACACCATCTGTCAAAACGTCTTCTTCACTTTTATTAATATAAGCATCGACCACGTTATCGCGAACAGGCCTAGAAAGACCAGGCAAAAAGGGCAAACTAAGCACTTTTGGATGCTGGCGCAAAAACCACGTGTCCGCTTTACTCCCCGCTAAACGCGTGCAATGAATGCGGCTCTGCTGCCCAGCTCCAACGCCTATGGCCTGTCCGTCTCCCGCATACGCGACCGAGTTAGACTGTGTGTACTTAAGCGTAATGAGAGCTACCAGCATATCGCGCTTGGCTGATTGAGGCAGTTCTTTGTTCTTGGTCACAATGTGCTCTAGCACCTCTTCTCCAAGCGAAACTATGTTATGGCCTTGCTCAAACGTGATACCAAAAACGTCTTTTGTTTCAAGTGCAGGTGGCTCATAGGTAGGGTCAATTTGAACCACGTTATACGTTCCTTTGCGCTTGGCTTTTAGAATAGAAAGTGCCTCTGGGGTATAACCAGGCGCAATAATGCCATCGCTTACCTCGCGCTTAATCACCATTGCACACGTTTTGTCGCACACATCACTGAGCGCGATCCAATCACCAAACGAGCACAACCTGTCACAGCCCCGAGCCCGTGCATACGCCGTGGCAATTGCGCTTTTGTCCAGGCCTTCTATGTCGTCAACAAAACACGCCTGCTTAAGGGCACGGGGCATAGGAATCCCCAAAGCGGCACTTGTGGGAGAAACGTGCTTAAACGAAGCCGCCGCTGGAAGGCCACAGGCAGCTTTGAGCTCTTTTACCAACTGCCAGCCGTTTAGCGCGTCTAAAAAGTTAATATAGCCAGGACGCCCGTTTAGCACAGTTAAAGGAAGCTCGCTTCCGTCTTTCATAAAAATGCGCGCCGGTGTTTGGTTGGGATTACAGCCGTACTTTAGCAAAAATTCGTTCATACGCTATCCTTCCTGGTTATGCTTATTGATAATACGCTCGTGCCGCTCATGCGTATTTGTATCCACGTCCGCCACATAAAGTGCCACCTTATATTCGCTATCAAGTGCCTCCCAGAGCTCCCGCGAAAACGCATCTATCGAGGTCGCGTCCATAGAAATTTTTAGTGGCTCTCCCACAAAGGACGGCAGCGGCTCGCCATCGCCTGCATAGGTGCTCACAAAATGACCCCAGCCCGCACGTGGCGTATCATACTCAAAGAAAAACCTGCTCAGCGATTTTGGGTCGTTATTCTCGGATTTTATAATAGAAAGCGCATACGTTCCGTCCGGCTTTACAATCCCTGAGATACGTGGCGTATAATTTGGCGCATCAGGCTCAAACGTACGCGTTTTAAGCGCATGCCTAAAGCATTTTTTAGCTTTTAGTGCTTCAATGATAGTGTCGGTTTGGTCTCCGTTGGTAACCACGACGCTCTTGTCGTGAAAAACCCGCACGGGATGATAAATTATGAGGCTTGGATCTTCCATTTTTGCCTCGTCAAAGGCACGCGTCTTGATTCCGTCTGCTGTGCTCTCAAAGACGCGATTTTGACTGTTTTGGCTTCTTCCCATGATAAAGTAGGCAATTCGCGTTGTAATGTGGTCAGGAAGCGTAGCCAGCAAGATGCCTCTTCCTGGATAACGTGTGTGTGCAAGGTGTGTGCGTAACTCGTTCATGTGCAGCTCCTTTTCTATACGCGTCTTTTCTAGCTTTCTTCCTGGGCATCAAACTGTCCATCTTCCTGGAGTTCGCACGCCTGGCGGTCGCACGCCTGACCTGCAACAAGCTCACGCGAGATCTTCTCGGCGGCTTCTGGAAGCAACGTCCATTCAGCCTCCTCCATAATGCGACGCTGCAACGTCTGAGGTGTGTCGGTTTCTAAAACAGCAACCGCACGCTGGGAAATTATCGCGCCTCCATCAACCACGTCACTTACATAATGGACGGTTGCACCGCTTACCTTGACCCCTGCCGCGAGCGCGGCTTCATGAACGCGCAGGCCATAAAAGCCTTTTCCGCAAAACGCTGGAATAAGCGAAGGATGAATGTTAATGATGGGGCATCCACACGTTGCAATGAAGCTTTTTGACAAGATTCCGAGAAACCCCGCCAAAACTACCAGGTCAATATTGTGCGTACGCAGTGCTTTGAGCGCGGCTTTTTCAAAGTTGCCACCATTGCGCGGAATGACAAGCGCAGAAACGCCTGCTTTTTTAGCGCGCACAAGAGCACCTGCGGAGGGTTTATCGGCAATGACGAGGGCGATTTTTCCATGCACCAAACAGGGCGCATCGAGCAGTGCCTGCAAGTTCGTCCCGTTTCCAGACACAAACACGGCTATGTTGGCAACGCGGCTCGCCATTATACAAACTCCACCTGGCGCTCGCCTTGGGCTTTTCGCACCTCTCCCATGATGTAGGCACCGCGAAGGCCTGCTTTAGCAAGCTCGGCAAGTGCGCCATCTGCCTCGGGTGCGCTCACAATGACGCACATGCCAACGCCCATGTTAAACGTGTTAAACATATCGTGCTCAGAAATGTCGCCCAATTTTTGTACGTAAGTAAAGATAGGCGGCACATAAAGCGCAGAGCGCACGATTTCTGCAGCGAGCCCTTTTGGAAGTGCGCGCGGTATGTTTTCGTAAAAGCCGCCGCCTGTGATGTGGGCGATGCTTTTTACCTGAACTTTATCTAAAAGCGCAAGCACCGGCTTGACATAGATTGCGGTAGGCTCTAAAAGCACCTCTTCAAGCGTTTTTTTGCCAAGCGCGTCCACCGGCGCATCGAGCGGAGTGTTTTCAACGTCAAGCACGTGACGAACCAGCGAGTAGCCGTTTGAATGCAGGCCAGTTGAAGGAAGCGCAATGAGCACATCTCCTACCTGGACGTTTTTTGGATCGAGCATCTTTTTGCGTGACACAATGCCCACACAAAAGCCTGCTAAGTCGTAGTCACTAGCACTCATTAAGCCAGGGTGCTCTGCTGTTTCGCCGCCAATGAGAGCGCATCCCGCCTGAACGCACCCTTCTGCCACACCTTGTACTATGTCAGCGATTTTTTGCGGCGTGTTTTTTCCGCACGCAATGTAGTCGAGAAAAAAGAGCGGGCGCGCCCCTGTGCACACAATGTCATTTGCACACATTGCCACGCAATCAATGCCGATAGTGGTGGGTTTCTCGGCAAGTTGGGCGACACGAATTTTAGTGCCCACGCCATCGGTTCCGCTTACCAAAACCGGCTGCTCAATGCCTTCTAAAGAAAGCGGAAACGCTCCTCCAAAGCCGCCAATGACCTCTGCACCTTCGCCTGTGCCATCGTTGCCACAACCTGCAAACGTGCGCGCAACGTGGTGCTTCATGAGCTCGACAGCTTTATAGCCCGCCTCGACATCCACCCCGGCCTGAGCATACGCAAAAGACCTGCTCTCTTTGTTCTCACTCATA
>CANBCO010000052.1 GCA_947367165.1 uncultured Coriobacteriaceae bacterium | reverse complement strand
CCCCCCCCCCCCCCCCCCCCCCCCCCCCTCTTTCCCCCCCCACCCGGCCACCCGCGATTCCTCTACGTCTCGTGGGCTCGGAGATGTGTATAAGAGACAGACTTTATGCTTATGGTTTCGATGAATTGGCATACGTAAAGGAGTCTATGTGAAATGCGAAAAGTGTGGGACTGAAAATTTAGAGAACGCAAAGCACTGTAGTGAATGCGGCGAAGCTCTTGATGGAAGCGAAAAAGCAAACGGGCAGCCTACAAATAATGTGACCGTTCACGTTGATCTATCTGGAGCAACAAGTGCTGCTCCTACCCAAAAGCACATTACTCCTTTAACCAGTACCGGAAAAACCCTTGCTTTTATTGCTTTTATTCTTAATCTTATTACTACAATTTGTTTGGGATTTGCAATTATACCTTTAGCTTGGCAAATTCCTATGACGGTTGTGAGTTGGGGCATATACAAAGGAACCAATGAGCTAACGTATGGGTTTGCTATTTGCAATCTGCTTTTTCTAAACCCCGTCTCTGGTATCTTGCTTATTTGTGCCACACCAAGCAACGAAGAATAGCATTGTGCTTGTAATGCTTGTTTCTTTGTAGGAGAACTACAAGATTTCAGCAGTATAGAGGCGAAGATTCTTTAAAATGCTTGGCAAATAAGGGTCTTCGCAATCTTAGCTGTCTAAAACACGTTAGTCTGCTACCATAGAAAGGGCACAAAGCCCCCAACATTAGAGCACAAAAGGATTATCACATGGCTAAGCATGTTTTTGTTACTGGAGGAGTTGTATCGTCGCTCGGAAAAGGAATTACCGCAGCGTCGTTGGGTCGTCTACTCAAATCACGCGGATACAAAGTGATGATGCAGAAGGCTGACCCTTATCTTAATGTTGACCCTGGCACTATGAGCCCTTTTCAACATGGTGAAGTTTTTGTTACGCAAGACGGGAAAGAGACTGACTTGGATCTTGGTCACTATGAGCGATTCATTGACGAGAACCTCACTAAAAACTCAAACTTTACCACAGGTCTTATTTATCAACGTTTAATTGAGCGAGAAAGAAGCGGTGATTTTCTCGGCGGCACGGTACAGGTTGTGCCTCATGTTACCAATGAAATACGAAACGAATTTAAAATGATTGAGGATGCAACCGATGCAGATATTGTCATTACTGAGCTTGGAGGCACGATTGGAGACATTGAAGGCCAGCCTTTTGTTGAGGCCATGCGGCAATTTAGACAAGAGCGCGGGGTAGAAAACGTTTGTTTTATTCATGTCAGCCTTGTACCTTATATTCGTGCAGCTCATGAGCTAAAAACCAAGCCAACACAGCATTCGGTAAAAGAGCTTAGATCGATGGGTATTCAGCCTGACTTTATTGTATGTAGAAGTGAGCACCATATCGATAAAAAAACGCGAGCTAAAATTGCAAGTTTTTGTGATGTCGCGCCCAATCATGTCTTTGAAAATTCAGATTGCCCCTCCATCTATGACGTGCCAGAGCATCTTGAAAAACAAGGCTTTGACCTAGAGGTTTTAAAGCGGCTACAGCTAAAGCCAGAAGCGATTGATTTAAGCGAATGGACCACGTTTACGGCAAATATGCACAAGGCAGATGCACAAAAAGACGTGGTAAAAATTGCTGTTGTGGGAAAATATACGCAGCTTCCTGACGCCTATCTTTCTATTTTAGAGGCGATTCATCATGCCGGCGTCTATTTTGGCCGTCACGTTGAGGCCAAGCTTGTGGACGGAGAAACAATAAGTGCCCAAGGACTTAAGGAGCTTGCTGCACACGTTGATGGCATACTTGTCCCAGGAGGTTTTGGACAGCGTGGGCTTGATGGAAAGATGGAAGCCGTACGCATTGCCCGAGAAAACAAGATTCCATTTTTTGGCATCTGCCTGGGGCTTCAAGTAGCAGTCAGTGAGTTTGCGCAAAACGTTGCACATTTAGAAGGCGCGGCTTCTACGGAGTTTTTACCTGATACACCCTATCCAGTGATTGATCTTATGGAAAGCCAAGAAAACGTAAGCAAAAAGGGAGGTACGATGCGTTTAGGTGCCTATCCTTGCAAAATCGCACCCAACACGCTTGCGCATGAGGCATATCAAACAGAACGTATCGAGGAGCGACATCGTCATCGCTTTGAAGTAAATAACGCTTTTAGAGATAAGCTAGCTCAAGCTGGGTTGGTTTTCTCGGGAACGAGTCCTGATGAAACGTTAGTAGAGATGGTAGAGCTTTCGTCGCAAGAGCACCCTTGGTTTTTGGCTGCTCAATTCCATCCTGAGTTCACGAGCCGGCCAACACACCCTCAGCCACTCTTTAGAGAATTTGTTCGCGCTTCGCTTGCGCACCACGACGGAGTCTCGCGAACCAGTATTCAAAAAGAAGTGCCAGCTCAGGCGCTCTAATGGATTTTGAAACGGCACTTCAAGAGTTTTTAACCTACTCTGCTATTGAGCGAGGGTCAAGCCCAAAAACGATAGAAGCCTATCAGCGGGATTTAGAATCCTACCTTGCTTTTCTTTCTAAACAGGGGACAAAAAGCCTGCAGGCAATTACGACCCAAGACATTGAATCCTACATTGCGCAGTTAGACGACAAGGGCTATGCGCCATCTTCTCAACAACGGGCTTTATCTGCAATTAGGTCGTTTCATTCCTATTTAGTTTCCGAGAATATCGCCCAAAAACAGCCTGCAGCCCAAGTTCCGCGAGCCAAACAAAGCTTGCATCTTCCAGATTTTCTTACGCAAGATGAGGTTTTTTTGCTGTTGGACCAGCCTTTTTCCAATGATGCCAAAGGCCTTCGTGATCACGCCATGCTAGAAGTGCTTTATGGATGTGGTCTGCGCGTCAGTGAGCTTTGCGGCTTAAACATGGCAAGTCTTAACTTGGATGAGGAATTGATTCGAGTAACCGGAAAAGGCTCAAAAGAACGTTTTGTGCCTATTTTTGGAACAGCAATTGATGCGTTGCGCTTGTACTTACACGATGCGCGTCCTTTTTTAGTTAGACCCACTGGTGCAAAAGGGGCTCGGGAAGCCTTTAGAGAAGGCGCGGTTTTTTTGAGCCAACGAGGAACACGTCTTACCAGGCAGTTTGTGCATAGTATGGTGCAAGAGTATGGAAGTGTGGTGGGGTTGCCACAATTACATCCACATACGCTGCGGCATTCTTTGGCGACGCATCTATTACGTGCAGGAGCAGATTTGCGTATAGTGCAGGAGATTTTGGGTCACGCCGACATTGCGACCACACAAATCTATACGCATTTGGATAACGTGCAGCTAAAAGAGGTCTATATGGATGCGCATCCAAGGCTAGGGAAGCACTAGAGACTCATCTTTTTTTGCGTTACATGCTTTTTATGGTATGGTTCTAGCCGAAAAACCCATTTCTACGTACTTGAATTGTGGAGATTTTGTGAATTTTTTTTACAAATGAAAAAAAGACGCATTTTTTTGCGCACTTTGCAAAGTAAACATCTTTTTATCTAAAAATAAAAAAAATTAAGTAAATCTATCCTTTTTATCCTTTCTACAAGCAGATTACAGAAAACAGAACAAAGGTTCCGTTTTTATCTAAAAGCAGGTAATAATGGGAACAGACGTTCTACATACTATATATAGTGCTTATACGTCTGTTTAGCACTACATTTAGAAAAGGGGAGTTAAGGGGATAAAGTGGGAGCAAGTGTTGCGAAATGTTACATCCGCCCATATAATAACAGCAAGCAATTTGAGCAGAAAAAACTGCCCTACTGGATAAGTTTTTAAGGAGCAAACCGGGATGTACCTCACAGGAGCAAAACAGCACTCGCTCGACGCCAAAGGGCGTCTTATGCTTCCTGCAGATTTTCGTCGCGAGTTTGATACCAGGGTTTGTTTAATTCCGCTTAAAGACGCTGTGTACGGGTTTACCCCCGAGGCTCATAAGACTTATGTAGAAAGTCAATTCCCAAATGGGTTTGACTCTACAAATAGGCGTGATGTTGCGCTACGTAGGGGACTGAACGGACACACGGTCACGGTAGAGATTGATTCTGCTGGTCGTGTGGCTCTTTCAAAAGTCCCAGAGCAAGAGCGCGAGCGTCTTGGTCTTACAGGTGAAGTGATGATTGTGGGAAACGATGATCACTTTGAAGTCTGGAATGTGGATGCATGGAAAGACAGTCAAGCTTCGTTTGCTGACGATCTTGATGCGCTCATGTTTCAAGACAACTAGGTGAGCTCTTTGACAGAAGAATATCGGCACACTCCAGTGCTTCTCCACGAAGTACTCGAAGCTCTAAGTCCTCATCCAACCGATATTGTGTGTGATTGCACACTTGGAGGAGCGGGGCACGCAATAGAGCTCGCAAAAAAACTTGGCCATTGCGGAGGACTTATTGGAATCGATCAAGATGAGCACGCCATATTAGCTGCTCAACAAAAGTTCGCACGTGAGAAAATACCTACTCCATACATGTTCGCACAAGCAAACTTTGATCAGCTTTCAAAAGTCCTCCTCAAAGCGCAAGTTCCTTTTGTGAACTGTTTCCTATTTGATTTAGGAGTTTCGAGCCCACAACTTGATGTGCACGAGCGGGGGTTTACGTATCAAGCAGACGCCCCGCTTGACATGCGCATGGATTCGGGAAAACACACAAAAACCGCAGCTGAGATCTTAAACACTTATACCGAAGCTGATCTCGCCCGAATCTTTTTTGCTTATGGCGAAGAGCCACATGCAAAACGAATCGCACACGATATTGTACAGAATCGCGCTTCGCATCCTTATATAACAACGTTCGATTTGGTAAAAACCATAAAAAATGCTTATTCAGAAAAAGAAAAGCGAAGTAAACATCCTGCACGTCGCGTATTTCAAGCTTTGAGGATTGAAGTAAACCATGAACT
>CANBCO010000051.1 GCA_947367165.1 uncultured Coriobacteriaceae bacterium | reverse complement strand
CTCGGATGCAAAGATAGATAAGCAAATTGAAGAAGCGCGTCAGACAATAGATCCAAAAGAGAGAATTGCAAAATTACAAGAAATAAATAGGGAAATAGGAAATCAAGCACCAGTCATTCCTTTATTTTTCTATAATATCAGTGAGGTAGGCTCTTCAAAAATTAAGTACGGATACATGAATCCGCAAAAAGCCTTTGATTTTGATACGTTGGAGCTTAACAACTGATATATTTTTTGGTAATATAGAAAACTATTAACGTGTGAGAATGTTTGCGAGGTGCCCTAACATGAGCCCCGTGTGCTATCGCACCAAAGGTCCAGGAGTAGACCATCATGGGAAAATATATAGTAAAGAGGTTGTTACAATTCATACCTGTTTTCTTTGGCGTAACGCTCATTATGTTCGCCATGCAAAACATTGTTCCGGGTGACCCGGTCAAATTGATGGCTGGAGAAAAAGCACTCGACCCGCAGGTTGAGCTTAACATCAGACTTCAAAACCATTTAATAGAGGAAGATGCTGACGGAAAACCTCTCTACGATGAAAATGGAAACACAATCCCTACACCGCTTTGGAAGCAATACGGCTACTATATCAACAATCTGTTCCATGGTGATTTAGGCAACTCTTACGCACGTAAGCTGCCTGTTTCTGAGATTTTATCCGAGAAGTATCCGTATACCGTCCGTTTGGCGCTTGTGGCCATAATAATTGAAGCTATTGTAGGTATTGGTGCGGGAATGATCAGTGCTATTAAACGCTATTCATTTTGGGATGTGTTAGTCACGCTTGTTACTGCAATTATGGTTGCCGTACCTGCCTTTTGGCTTGGTATGCTTTTGCAGCTGTTCTTTGGTATTTTCTTAAAAGACGTGACGGGAGGTGCTTTTTACCTGCCAATATCTGGAGCGGGGGGCAAGTATGCGCTCTTTGATAACTGGGACTACTATATCTTGCCTGCTATTACGCTTGCTTCTGTTTCTACAGCGTATGCTGCGCGTATTATGCGCTCTCAGTTGCTAGAAGTAATGAACCAAGATTACATTAGGACTGCTAAGGCCAAAGGGCTTTCTAGACGCCAAGTCATAGTGCATCATGCGCTCAAGAATGCGCTTATCCCTGTTGTGACCTACATTGGACTTGACTTGGGCGCAATGCTTTCTGGCGCTATTCTTACCGAGACAGTGTTTAACTGGCCAGGGGTAGGCTACGAGATCTATCGAGCGATAACGCAGCGAGACTGGCCTATTGTTATAGGAGGTGTAACTATCATCATTGTGGTTGTGCTCGTCATTAACCTCGTAGTAGATGTGAGTTATGCCTTTTTGGATCCGCGTATCAGGTTTGGTGCGCCTAAGGACAATAAGTAAGGAGGTGAGGAGCTAAAACATGAGTAATAAACGCAAAGTAAAAGCGGAAGAAGCTAAAGCAACGCAAAAAGTTGAACTTCTCGAAGATCGTGCAAAAGAGCTACATGCCGAGAAATTAGAGGCTTCCTCACAAGTAGAGCAGGCAACGCCCCGGCCTTCTGAAGCAGAGCACCATCGTGACTTTAGAGGCTCTGACAATGCGGTGGTGGCAGAAGTTGATCACGACGACAGTACACGAACACTTTGGAGCGACGCGTTTAGACGCCTCAGGAAAAACAAGCTTGCTATCTTGGGCGCGTGCTACATTCTCTTTATCGCTGTTGTGGCTATCTCTGCTGATCTCTGGGTTCCTCAAACACTTGGAGATCCTATTAATATTGACACTACAACCACAGCAGACTTAACAAAACTTCCGCCTTCTTTAGATCATCCCTTTGGCACTGATGTGCAGGGAAGAGATGTGTTAAGCCGTGTTATTTACGGCTCGCGGATTTCTTTAATGGTAGGCTTGTTAGCGACTGCTATCTCTACGGTACTTGGTCTTATTATGGGAGCTCTTGCCGCCTATTACGGAGGAATCTGGGATACCATCATCATGCGATTAGCAGATATTTTCCTAGCATTTCCATATACGCTCTTTGTTATCGTTATGCTTGCGGTTCTTGGCGGAGGCATTCAAAACGTCTTTATTGCCATCGGTGTTTTGGGCTGGCCGAGTATCGCGCGCGTTTTTAGGAGTGCGATTTTCTCGGTTAAAGAAAATGACTATGTTGATGCCGCTCGCTCAATGGGCGCAAGTGATATCCGTATTGTTGCTCGGCATATCTTTCCTAACTCTGTAGCTTCCATTGTGGTATATGCCACAATGAACATTGGTGGTGCAATCTTAACTGAATCTGCGCTTTCGTATTTGGGTATGGGAGTTACCCCTCCAAATCCTTCGTGGGGATCGATGATTCAAGATGGACAGCAGTTTTTGGCAACTCAGCCGTGGCTTATGATCATGCCCGGTCTTGCGATTTTGACTACCGTGCTCGCATTTACACTGCTTGGAGACGGTTTAAGAGATGCATTAGACGTCAAGATGAAAGATGCATAAGGTGTCTTTATGAAGAAAAAAGAACAAGAAAAATTACAACATCATATAGAAGCTCACGAGCTTAAAAAGAAAAAGATTCCAAAGGGAAAACATCTTCTTGAGGTGAAAGATCTAAAGATGTACTTTCACACGCAAGACGGTATTGTAAAAGCCGTCGATGGCGTTTCTTATACGCTTGATAAAGATGAGACGTTAGGCGTGGTAGGTGAGTCGGGAAGCGGCAAGTCTGTTACTGCGATGACCATTATGGGCCTTATTGAAATGCCTCCAGGACAGATTGAAGGAGGAGATGTTCTCTATCGCGGAAAGTCTTTGCTTTCAATGACCGAGAAAGAAATGCAAGGTATTCGTGGTAACAATATTGCGATGATCTTTCAAGACCCTATGACAGCACTTAACCCTGTTTACACTATAGGACGCCAGCTTGGAGAAGGCCTTCGCGTTCACATGGGGTATTCAAGAAAGCAAGCACTGGCTCGGGCTGAGGAGCTTCTTGGCATGGTAGGTATCCCAAATGCCGAGCAACGCGTTAAAGACTATCCGCACCAGTTTTCTGGAGGAATGCGGCAGCGTGCTATGATTGCTATGGCACTTGCGTGTGACCCTGATATCCTCATTGCCGATGAGCCTACAACTGCTCTCGACGTGACCATTCAAGCTCAAATTATTGAGCTTATGCAAGAGATGCAAGATAAAAACCATAACGCCATTATTATGATTACACATGACTTAGGTGTTGTGGCAGATATTGCCGATAAAATCATGGTTATGTATGCAGGGCGTCCGGTGGAGTTTGGTACGGCCGATGAGATATTCTACAATCCAATTCATCCATATACCTGGGGGCTTATGCGCTCAATTCCAGAGCAAGCCACAGAGGAGAAAAAACCGCTTACCCCAATTTCTGGTAATCCTCCTTCTTTGGTAAACGTTCCTAAAGGCTGTTCGTTCTCGCCGCGCTGTCCCTACGCTACAGCAAGGTGCAAAGAGGAAGAACCGCCTGTGTATAAAACGGAGTCAGGTCATTACTCTAGGTGTTTTTTCTCGGGTGACAAGGCATTTGTTGAGAAAAATTCTCCTCGCACCACGCGCGACGTTGCTACAGGAACGCGCAAGAAAGAACGTAAGCCCCAAGCTGCTTTAGATGACACCACAGCTCGTGCCGTTCAAGCACTTAAAGAGAGTCAAGCGGCTACTGAGGCCTCTAATACAAAGCAAACAAAGAGAGGTTAGTCATGGCGAATACCACAAAAGAACAACCGCTCTTACAAGTTAAGCATCTAACAAAAGAGTTTCCCGTTGAGTCTGGTGTGTTTGGCTCGCGGTTTGCAAAGCATGTATCGGCTGTTGATGATGTCAGTTTTAACATCTATCCCAGAAAAACATTTGGCTTAGTAGGCGAGTCGGGATGCGGAAAATCAACTACAGGACGTTGTATCATGCGTCTTTTGCGCCCTACAAAAGGTGAGGTTATTTTTGATGGACAAGACGTAGCTCAGCTTAAGAAAAAAGAGCTTAAGGCTGTCCGCAGGAACATGCAGTATATCTTTCAAGATCCGTATGCCTCGCTTAATCCTCGTATGACCATTGGCGAAATTATTTCTGAGCCGATGGTGATTCATAATGAGGGTGGCTCTCGTGCTGAACGCATCGAGTCTGTTAAGAAACTTCTTGACGTAGTTGGCTTAAATCCCGAGCATATCAACCGTTATCCTCATGAGTTTTCGGGAGGCCAGCGCCAGCGTATTGGCATTGCGCGTGCTTTTGCACTCAGTCCAAAGTTGATTATCTGCGACGAGCCTGTAAGTGCACTTGACGTCTCTATTCAGGCACAAGTGCTTAATCTGCTTGACGGCTTGCAAGAAGCCTTTGGAACGGCGTATCTCTTTATTGCACATGACTTATCTGTTGTGCAGCACATTAGTGACGAGGTCGCCGTCATGTATCTTGGCAATTTGATGGAATACTCTGATTGGCGTTCGCTCTATGCTGAGCCTTATCACCCTTATACGCAGGCACTTTTATCGGCTGTTCCTGTGCCTAATCCAGACATTCAAAAAACACGCGAACGTATTATTTTGGCAGGAGATCCTCCAAGTCCAATTAATCCTCCAAAAGGGTGCCGGTTCCATACGCGTTGTCCTATCGCAACAGAAGAGTGTAAAAAAGAACGGCCTCCTATGAAGGAGGTGGAGGCAGGACATTTCTGTGCTTGCTGGCATGCAAAACCATTTCCTATTGAAGGCTCTTCGGTTGAGTTGTAAGCTATGGTAAAAGCTGGCACTTTTTTAACAGAGACGCTCTCTCAAGCAAAGAAAGGCCAGTTTTTTAGTGTAGTTGCATTTACTGAGGGGCTTGGTGAGCTCAAGCGAAGACTTGAAGCAATTGGTATGACGCCGGGTTCTTGGCTGTCTGTTTTGCAAACTAAAGGCAATGGTACGCTTAT
>CANBCO010000050.1 GCA_947367165.1 uncultured Coriobacteriaceae bacterium | reverse complement strand
ATGCTAAAGAGGAAGTCTATCGCATTTACCTTAAGAATCTATTGTTTTAAAAAGAAACAAAGAAAGTTGCATTAGACGTGAGAATTAACGTTTTCCTTGTAATGTGGAGAAAATGTAAAAAGAAAATTTTTTTATACACCTTTTTGGTCTTGCACTCTTTTTCAAACAAGAAAACTAGAAAGCGAAGGTGGGTTTCTCGGAAATAAAAAGAGAGACATTCCCAAAATGGAAGTGTCTCTCGTTATAAAAGGGCTCCTCTTATAGTAAAAGCAATCACTGTAAAAAAGTGCCTTCTTAAAAAGCAGCTCCCTGCTAGAAAAAACTCCTCTAGCAGGGCTTACTTACAAGAACCTAGCCACTAGCCTCGCCAAAGGCCGCTTTTGTTTACCCAGTAGCCGTCAACTACTTTGTTGGTAACCATATTTCCAGAAGAGGTGAGGTAGTACCAGCCACCATCCCAAAGCCAGCCAGTACGCATCCAACCATCGTCTCCCAGGTAACACCAAGCATTGCTCAGCCACTGCCAACCTCTATACATATCGCCCGAGTAGCCCAGGTAATACCAAGCATCCACTATCCAATACCACCCGTCTTTGTACATGACGCCAGAGTCGTCAAAGACATACCACGCCGTTTCTATCCAGAACCAGCCACTCTTGCACATCCGACCGTCTCCTGCAAAGTAGTACCAACCGTTTCCAATCCAGACCCAGACGTAGTGATACATCTCTCCAGAGCCATCGGCAAAGTAATACCAGGCATCATCTATCCATTGCCAATCTTCGACCATGGCACCATCGTTTAGTGCAAGGTAATAGGTTTGTCCGTTAAGGTAGAGCCAACCCGTGGCGATACTTCCGTTTTGGTTGAGGTAATACCACTGACCTGCATACATAATCCAGCCAGTCTCTTTAAAGCCGTCTTCTCCAAAGTAATACCACGTGCCATCGATCTGGACCCATCCAGTTGCGTGTGAGCCGTCGGAATAGAAATAGTAGTCTTTTCCTTGAATGGTAAGCCAGCCATTATTTGCCATATACGTATCGTCTTTAAAGTAGTAATCAACTCCGTCTATGGTTGCCCACTCGCCTTGCAAGAAATTACCGTTGTTATCCATGTAGCGAGTGCCGGTATCGTCAATTACCCAGTGCGCAGACGTGTGCTCATACACGGCATAGTAAATCTCTGAAGCTTGTCCGTAAGTTGGATACGGATGTGGCAAGTTTGGCGTCGTTCCACCTTCTACATCGGTCCAGCCTCTAAACTCATAATTTGGCGCTTCTGGATTTTGTGAAGGCACCATGATGGGGTCATCTTTATCACCCACCATGACTTTTACTCTTTCTCCATCAGGAAACTTTCCAATACCTGCGTTAAACATGACTTCTTCTCCGCTCAGCCAAAACGCATAGTAATTTCCACCTGCTGCCAAAGCCTCGGCATAGGTGGGTTAGGTATCAGCATCACTTGGTATTATTGTTGGCTGTTTAGCGTCTTTGGTAAGTGTTAATTTCGGATTTATAGGGCAAAAAGTGTATCTCTCATTTCTCTTTTTTTATAACCTTATTTTTTTTTAATTTGCATCAAACCTAGGGTTTCAAGTCTTCTATAAAAAATACCGAGAAGAGCGTGCCTTTAGCGCACGCGCAATTTCTCTATCCGAATCACGTTTGGCTATACTTGCGCGCTTATCATAGAGCTTTTTACCCCTCCCTAGCCCAATGAGGAGCTTTGCTCGGTTATGCGAGTCAAAAAAAAGTTCCAACGGCACAATAGCAACCCCCTTATCCCGCGCCTTGCTTGCCAAATATCTGATCTCTTTTTTGTGCAAAAGCAAGCGTTTTTTTCTGTCCGGATCTGCGTTCCAACGGTTTCCGTGCGAGTAGGGCGAAATGTGCATACCGTGAAGCCACGCTTCGCCACCCCTGATGAGCACAAAAGCCTCAGTAATCTCTGCTGCGCGCTCCCTAATCGAGCGAACCTCAGAGCCCTTTAGTTCAATGCCTGCGACAAACGTCTCGTCAATAAAGTACTCATGGTGCGCGGCACGATTCTTAGAAACGATACGTTTTTGAGGCTTATTATTCTGTTTCATCGTCGGATTCCAAGATGAGCTCAAGCAAGGCCGCCGCGGCCTTTTCTCCCACTAAATCGCGAGCTTGCATGGTAAATTGTGTTGCAAGTTTTTTGTTCCACTCCTGCGCGACATCGGTGGCACACATGAGAAGGCATACCGCAATCTCTGCGTTTGCGCCATCGGGGATGCCTTCTGCTTCTACCAGGGCACTTGCTTTTTCAGCCGAGAAACCCGCTTCTTTTTCTTCTCCAGAGCATACGCCTGCTTGTCTTGCTCGGTTGGCTGGGTGGTGCCAGCTTCAACGCCTGTGCCCACACCCACGCCCGCGCCTGCAGTCTCTCCTTTTGGCACTAACGGCCACGCGATATTAAAATGTGCTGCTGCTTTTTTAAGAAACTCCTGATCATCGGGAGAAAGTGGAACATCAAGCAACATCTCAGGCCGGTAGCGAAGCGTGCGCAAAAGTGAGCTTTTTCTACGCCAAGATGCAATGGCAGCGTGGTTTCCAGAAAGTAACACCGTTGGAACCGCTTGATTTAAGACGATTTCTGGGCGCGTATACTGGGCATATTCTAACAACCCATTGCTAAACGAGTCATTAAGCGCACTCGCATCGTCTCCAAGAGCCCCAGGAAGCCTTCTAATGGTGGCATCTGCAAGTGCCATCGCTGGAAGCTCTCCTCCAGAAACAACAAAATCACCAGTAGAAAACAGCTCATCTGCCAGGGCATACGCGCGCTCGTCAATTCCTTCATAGCGCCCGCAGACCATAATGATGCGCTCTTCTTTTGAAAGGCGAACCGCGTCTTTTTCGGTAAATGGTTTTCCCCATGGCGCAAAAAAGATAACTTTTGAAGGGCCTGGATACGTTGCGCGCAAACTCGTTACTGCTTTAGCGATAGGGTCTGCCATCATGAGCATGCCTGCTCCCCCGCCGTAGATTTGGTCATCTACGGTGTGATGCGCGTCATCTGTCCAGCGCCTTAAATCATGCGCATATAAACTATACACTCCCCGAGCTCGCGCTTTTCCAAGCACGCTTGAGGAAAAGTATGGTTCAAAAACATGAGGTATCACAGAAATAATATCAAATCTCATGTGCTTCCTTACTCTTACGTAACTTTTAGCTCCTTTTCTTACATCTATTTCAAATGAGTTGCAGCTACTTCTAATCCTTTTGGAACATTCATTATAAGCGATTCTTGCTCACACGATTCTATAAGAGAAGCGGCATACGGAATAATCTTCACGCCTTCTTCATCGTTTTTGCCAATATGTAACGTAACCGCTTCTTGCACCACCTCAAAATCTATAACGTTTCCGAGAAACGCACCATCCTCTGCCCGATACACCGCTTTTGCAAGCTGAAGCGCAGGCGAGGTTTGGCATAGTGCGGCCTTTTTGGCGACAAGACCATGCTTCTTGTATGCAAAGCTTGCTTCTTTAGAGTAGGCAGGCTCAGGGGTAGCTGTAAAGGTGCCGTTGGGTTTCTCGGAAATATGGGAAAACGTATACGAGCGGCGTAGCTCTGTAACTGGTGGAACAAGCCAGACACACAGCGGTTTTGTAGTATCTAGCCATATACCAGGTTCAACAGAAAAAACCACCTGCCCTGCGCGTAGAACGCGCTGGAAGGTGCCTATACAAATCGTGTTAAATGGTGCCACTACTCGTCGAGCACCTGAATGTCAACCATAAGACCAAGTCGAGAGCCCAAAGCACGAGCTAGCACGCGAAGGGATTTAATGGTGTTTCCTTGTTTTCCAATGATTTTTCCAAAATCCTCTTTGTTAGCGCGAATCTCGATGAGGGTGGCTCCTGGCGTGTCAGTGACTTCAAGCTGAAGCTCTTCAGGGTGATCTATTATGCCCGAGACAACATAGTCAACCAAATCACAGACTTTATCGCTTGGAAGGTTTTCTCCGCTATCTAAAACAACTTGAGAAGCCTCAGAAGAAGCATCTTCTTCTGCTATGTCTACCTCGCTTTGAAGACGCTCTTCGGCAGCTTCTTCTGCCTCATCGTTGGACTTATCACTCTTAAAAAAATCAAACATGGTGGATTACTCGCTTTTCTCGGCTGTATCTCCGGAAGCTTCTGGGGCAGCCTCACCTTCTGCTGGGGTCTCGGCCTCTGCAGCTGCCTTAGCCTCAGCCTCTGCAGCTGCTGCGGCGGCGGCTTCTTCAGCCTCTAGCTGGGCGGCCTTCTCTTTTTCAATCTGCTTCTTGGATTTCTTAGGCTTTTTCTCAGGTGCAGGCTCGTTGCCGCTCTTAACAATCTCTACAAGATGAGAGACGGTATCGCTCATCTGGGCACCTTTGCCAATCCAAGCATCGATCGCTTCAATATCTAGCTTTATTGCGTGCGGATGGGTAAGAGGATTGTAAGTTCCCACCTGCTCAATGTAGCGGCCATCGCGCGGCATACGCTCATCTGCCACAACAACACGGTAAAAAGGACGCTTTTTTGCGCCATGCCGAGAAAGTCTAATTTTAACTGCCAAAAGTTCTCCTTACGTATGTGTCTTTTGTTAACCTGTCTATTTTTACACAAACGGGCTGGGTTGTAAAGTGGCTTTTTTGAAAAGTTGCTTATAATTAAAACATGGCAACCCTAAACACGTCCTCACCTAACGCAAGTTCCTGGAACGGACCTGCAATTGGCCTTTTGGATTTGGATGCATTTTTTGCCTCTGTTGAGCAACTAGAACACCCAGAGTGGCGAGGCAAACCTGTTATTGTAGCAGGAGATGCTGAGCGAAGAGGTGTCGTGAGCACGGCAAGTTATGAAGCGCGAAAGTATGGCGTCCATAGTGCTATGAGCTCAGCTCAGGCTAGAAAGCTCTGTCCAGAAGGTATCTGGGTTCACCCCCATTTTGAAC
>CANBCO010000049.1 GCA_947367165.1 uncultured Coriobacteriaceae bacterium | reverse complement strand
GGGCTGCGAGCTGGCTGCGGAGTGCGGGCTGCGAACGGGCTGGCGGGGGCGTGCGAACAGGACGCGCACCGGCGTTTGTACAAACGTCGGTGCGCCCTTCAGCACTACAAATGTTCCTTGAGAGCTGTGCGCAGGGCGTTTATGTCAAGACCGTACTCTTTTTGCAAGAATGAGGCACTCCCCACCTGGCCAAACCGCTCGCTAGGAGCCTGAATAAGCAGAGGAACGCCGGCGCCTTTCTCGGCAAGGACCGTGCCAACCGCTTCACCTAAGCCACCAATTTTTCCATGATTTTCAAAAACGCACACAAGCTTTTTGCCTTCTGCGTGTTTTAAAATCAACTCGGTATCCAACGGCTTTATGCAAAACATATCGATTACGGTTGCATCAAATTCCTCGCCGGCATCGAGTGCCTCACTTACCAGCTGACCAGCGGCGATAATAAGTAGGTCCTTGCCTTCTCGAAGAACGTTTCCGCGGCCAATCTCAAAAGTTGATGACGGATCGTAGACGTTACGCACGGCTTTTCTGTTTCCTCGCACGTAATGAACGCCAGGATGCGAACAGAATTCGCGCACAATCCAGCGCATTTGAACAGCATCTGCAGGGTCACACACCCAGGCACCGGGAATGGTGCGCATCATGGCAACGTCTTCGTATGTGGTGTGTGTTCCCCCATTGTGAGCTGCGGTAAAGCCAGAATCTGAGCCCCAAATGTTTACGGTGTTATGCGCATAAGCCCCAGACATGTAGACCTGGTCAAAAACGCGTCTGCTGGCAAACGGTGCAAACGTGTGGCAAAACGGCGTAAAGCCCTCACTCGACAAACCTGCAGCTACACCTATCATATTTGACTCTGCAATTCCGCAGTCAATAAACTGTTCAGGGTGCGCAGCTTGCACTTTAAGCAGGCCAGAAGCTCCGCCCAAATCTGCATCTAACGCAAGTACATCATCGCGCTCATCCATAAGCTCATTTAGCGCCTCTACTACAGCACCACGAATCTCCCCCGTTTCATTTCTGTTTTTTGCAATCTTAAACATGGGCACCTCGCAATGCATCGAGTTTTTCTTGAAGCGCAGCGCGTCCTTTAAGCGCCTCAGCCTTGTTTTTCTCGTCAAAATTCACCGAGTGATTAAAGAGCATCTCTTCAAAATAAGGTATACCTGCACCTTTTGTAGTATCGAGCACAATGGCAGACGGTTTTGCAACGTCGCTTTTTGCCCGCTCAATCGCCTCATAAATCGCTTCTACGTCTTGACCGTCTACGCGCTCGGTGGAAAAGCCAAAGGCGCGCATTTTCTCTGCAATATCCTGCGGATTCATAATATCTCGCGTAAAGCCGTCAAGCTGTTTTTTATTCTCATCAATGAGCACAATAAGGTGGGAAAGCTCTTTGTGCGCAATATACTGAAAAGCCTCCCAACACTGACCTTCATTCAGCTCACCATCGCCACAAATAAGGTACACGTACGCGTCATTATGTTGCAACTGTAGTGCAGTTGCAATGCCAGCTGCAACAGAAGTGCCCTGTCCTAAAGAGCCAGTTGTCGCATCCACGCCTGGCGTTTTGGTGCGGTCTGGGTGGCTCGGCAAATTGGTATGAGCCTGATTTAGCGTATCAAGCCACGCCTCGTCAAAAAAGCCACGGCGCGCCAAAGCCGCATACCACGCAGGCCCCGCGTGTCCTTTTGAAAGCACCACGCGGTCACGCTTAGGATCTTTTGGATTAGCCGGATCAACATGCAAAACACCACTATAGAGCACGGCAAATGTGTCTGCAATTGACATCGAGCCGCCCAAATGACCGCCACCAAAGGTGAGAAGCTCATCTAAGATGGCTATTCTCAGCTCGGTGGCTTCTATCTCGAGTTCACGCTTTTTTTTCTCGTCCATATCCTTTAAGCCTCCTGAACCTTTTTCCAGTCAAGCTCAAACGCTTCAAGCCCGCGATCGGTAAGCGGATGATGCAAGCACTTCTCAAGTGCCGCATAGGGCACGGTCGCAATATCGCTTCCGAGAAGAGCAGCTTGTGCGACGTGGTTAGGCGTACGCAATGAAGCCGCAATGATTTCTGTTTGATCTGGTGTGTAGTACGTCTTTATGGCCTCGATGATCCCTGCAAGCTGCTCAACGCCGTCTTCGGCGATGTCGTCAAAGCGACCCACAAACGGGCTCACGTAGCGGGCACCTGCACTTGCTGC
Source organism: uncultured Coriobacteriaceae bacterium (assembly GCA_947367165.1). Taxonomy (GTDB): domain Bacteria; phylum Actinomycetota; class Coriobacteriia; order Coriobacteriales; family Atopobiaceae; genus CANBCO01. The sequence continues at coordinate 2,784 of CANBCO010000049.1, read as the reverse complement.
CATAAGAGCTTGCGGAATAGAGAAGATAAGCGTCATGTTCACATCCACACCTTCTTGCTTAAGCACTTTAGTGGCAGCTAGAGACTCGGCACAAATGGGGAGCTTTACCACGATATTAGGGGCAAGAGCAGCGAGACGCTTTCCTTCCTCAATCATCTCGTCCACCGTCTTTGCAGTAGACTCAGCAGAGACAGGAAGCCCTTCGCAAAGCTCAGCAATGTGTACCATGTGATTTTCAAAGTCTGCAAGTTTACCGCCTGTACGAGCATAAAGCGTTGGGTTTGTGGTAACACCAGCGACACATCCCCAGCTCATAGCTGTCTTGATTTCTTCTAGATTTGCGGTATCAATAAAAAACTTCATATACTCCTCCTTTATGGACCTCAACTAAGGCCCGTTAGCTCCTTGTTTGCTAGCCTTATTTTTGGTGCTGGTAGCACTTTTGGCATACAGTAATGCGTTACTGTATAAGCCTAGCAGGTTTTCTCGGCGAGGTGTTTAAGAAAAGGCAAAATGAACTGATCTAAGTTACCGTCTTCTAACACCCCTTCCACATCAGACGTCTCAGTGTTGGTTCGCAAGTCTTTTACCAGGTGAAACGGGTACAACGTGTAGTTTCTAATCTGCGAGCCCCATGTGATTTCTTTTTGCGGACCTTTAAGCGCATCGAGCTCAGCAGCGCGCTCGTCTTCTTTTAACTCATGCAGACGCGCTTGCAAAATTTTCATCGCACTCGCCTTGTTTTGAATCTGCGAGCGCTCATTTTGGCACGTCACCACAAGACCTGTTGGCAGGTGGGTTATACGAACCGCCGAGTCAGTAGTATTTACGCCTTGTCCGCCCGGCCCACTTGCATGAAACACGTCAATTCGCAGGTCTTTTGCATCAATCGCTTCTTCCTGCTCTTTAGGAATCACAGGAATGACACACACACCAGCAAAGGTGGTTTGACGCCGCTTTTTGGCATCCGTTGGAGAGATTCTGACAAGCCTATGCACGCCTTTCTCTGCTTTTAAAAACCCGTAGGCATGCGTTCCGCTTACCGTAAACGTTGCCCGATCGAGCCCTATGACATCGGCTTGTGGCGTGTCGTTTACCTCGACTTTCCAGCCTTTTTGCGCGGCGTAGGCAAGGTACATCTTGAAGAGCATCTCGGTCCAGTCTTGCGCCTCCAAACCGCCTTGACCAGGGGTGACAGTAACGATAGCGGCTGCGTTGTCGTACTCGCCGCAAAAGTAGGCTGCTACCTCGAGGGCGTTTAGGGTTTTCTCGGCTGATGCGGCAAATGCATTCGCTTCCGAGAAAAGCGCCTCATCTTCTTCTGCAAGCTCTCGGGCGGCTTCGGCGTCCATCACCGCGTGCTCTGCCGCTTCATACGCGCCAAGCGTCTCTTTTTTTGCAGAAAGCTCTGTCATCGCCGCCTGCGCCGCTTCTGCCTCATCCCAAAAGCCAGATGCTTGCGAGGCTTTTTCAAGCTCTGCAATTTCACGTACAAGCGTCCCAATATGAAGCGAGCGCTTGGCATCTTCCAAACGCTCGCGTAACTTTTCTGGTGCTATTACTTCAAGCTCTTGCGGCATAGCTAAAACCTAAGCGCGATCCTTTCCGTGACACTTTTTGAACTTTTTGCCCGAGCCACAAGGACAAGGATCATTTCTTCCCACATTTGCATAAGGATCGTTTTGTTCCTCTTTCACAAACGTGCCTGGATGAGTGGCGCGGCGTTTCTTGTCGCCAACGTTTCCTGCGCGGCGGCGTTGTGCTCGCGAGGGTTCCGCCTGGGCTGCGCCAGACTGGGCGGGTTTCTCGGAAGCAGCACTACCAGAAACACTGCCAGCTGCACGCTTTAGTGTGGAGTCGTCACCTTGGTCTCCGTCGACCTCATGAGGACCCGAGAAAGTCGCATGTGCGAAGTTGTTTTCTGGCTGCTCAGGAGCGCGGTTCATACCGGGTTGGGCAATCTGGATGAGCAAAATGGTGCGCAAGAAGTCCTCGTAGAGGGCATTAATGAGCAGGCCAAAGGCGCGATACGCCTCATGCTTGTATTCAACAAGCGGGTCGCGCTGGCCAAAGCCGCGAAGCCCAATGCCGGCCTTTAAGTAGTCCATCTCTTGCAAATAACTCATCCAGCGAGTATCTATAACGCGAAGCATAATTTGCTGCGCAAGCTCGCCCATCGCAGCCTCGCCGAGTTTCTCGGTCCGCTCATCATAGAGCTTGCCAACAAATTCGCGAATAGTCTTATAGATTTTGTCGCGCTTCATCTTAGAATCAAACTCAGGAAGGCCGCGAAGTCCCGTGAACTCATGGAGCCAATTGCTAAGCCCTTTTAAGTCCCAGTCAGAAGACTTCACGTCTACGCTGCAGAACTCATCAACTGCGGCTTGTACTGTTTCGTCCATAAGCTCATTCACGTGGCCAGAAATATCATTTCCGTCTAAAATGCGGTTTCTCTCTGCATAGATAACTTTTCTTTGCTCGTTCATAACGTCATCGTAGTCAAGAACGTTTTTACGCATACCAAAGTTGATTTCCTCGATCTTACGCTGGGCGTTTTCAACCGCTTTCGAGACCATCTTGGCTTTAAGCGGCATGTCGTCCGGCATGTCGACCTTCTTCATCATCTTGCCGATGCGCTCCATGCGGTCGCCACCAAAAAGGCGCATCAGTTTGTCATCCAAAGAGAGATAGAACTGCGTCTCGCCGGGATCACCCTGACGGCCCGAACGCCCGCGCAGCTGGTTGTCGATACGGCGCGACTCGTGGCGCTCGGTGCCGATGACG
>CANBCO010000048.1 GCA_947367165.1 uncultured Coriobacteriaceae bacterium | reverse complement strand
GATCCATATCTTCATTGTAAAACAAAAGTGTGGATGGTTAGTGAATATTTTAAAGATTTCCAAAAACCCTGGTATAATAATCAGACCAAACATGAATAGGTACGTGAATTCAGGAGATGAAGTGAAGAAACGTTCAGCAGTACAAGAATCCAGATCGGGCGCTACGGCGTATAGTAGAACTCGTGGAGGCGCACGCTATGCAAAGCTTGCTAAAAGCAGGGCTCATAAGCGGGTGGCGAAAAATATACTTAAAGGCCTTGGCATTACCTGCGCTTCTGTGCTTGCGGTAGTTGCTGTTTTAGCAGTTGTGTTCTCGGTTCGCTATGGCATTAATTTGTTTGGCGGCCCCTCCACAAACGAGCCGTTTTACATGCTCTTAATGGGCATTGATAAAGACGAAGACAGGGCTAAATCTTCTAACTATGGTCCAAGCGATGCGGCGTATAGAACAGACTCGCTTATGCTTGCGCGTATTGACCCGCCAGAAAAGCAGGTGACGCTCATTTCGATTCACCGTGATACCAAAGTTGATCTTGGCTCGCATGGTACCCAAAAGATAAACGCTGCGTATGCCTTTGGCGCTTCGGACGCAATTTCAAAAGGGCTTACGGGAGAAGATGTGAGCAATGCCGCTGCAGATTACACTATGGATGTGGTGAGCAAATATGCTGGTGTTCCCATTCATTACTATGCAGAGATGGACTTTGAAGGCTTTACAAAAATAGTGGACAACCTAGGCGGTGTTGAGGTAAACGTGCCCATTGACATTAACGATAACCTCGCCAACGCACACCTTTCAAAAGGGGTTCAGACGTTAAATGGCATGCAGGCACTTGCACTAAGCCGGGCACGTCATGCCTATGATTCCTATGGGCCGGGGGATGCATATCGCTCGGCAAACCAGCGCATGCTTATCTCTGCCATCTTACAAAAGATGCTCAGTTCAAGCTTGCCTACGTTGCTGTCTTCAATTGATCAGCTCGTTAGCCAAGACGAAAATGGCAACCGAACCATTCGCACAAATCTTACCATTCAAGCACTTACCGACCTTGCTCGCGAAATGCAAGATATGGATGTTGAAAACAACATCTACACTGGTCAAGACCCCACAACAAGCCAGTACATTAACAACTTGTGGTATGAGGTGACCGATCAAGCCGCTTGGAAAAAGATGATGGCACGCGTAGATGCAGGGCTTTCCCCCTATGAGAGCGTGGAGGAAGATCCAACGCACATTGGCGGTGGAGATAAGGTAAACATCAAAAATGGTGACTATGATTCGCTTTCTGGAGCTGATGATTCAGAGCAGGTCACAGGCACTATTGAGGTCTTAAACGCGACAAATAGCGCAGGCCTTGCAGGAAAAGTATCGCAGTCCCTTAAAGAGCTAGGCGCGTCCTCTACAAAAACCGGTAACGCTAATAACAAGTACACTACCTCGCTGATTGTCTATACCGATGAGGCAAATAAGTCCAAGGCAGAGGCAGTAGCCAATGCACTTGGCGGCCAGATTCAAGTGGTAAACGGAAACGGCCAGTATTCTACAACATGTGACGTGTTGCTTATATTAGGAAGCGACATGCAAGACGTAGACTAGCCTTTGCGTTTTTCCGAGAAACCCGTGGTGGGTTTCTCGGAAGCCTCTGTCATGATACCCAAGATGGTTTTATCGGTTTGCTGCATCCCTTCTTGGGCAAGAATGCCAATGTTAGCAATGGTTTCTTCGACCCCTTTTGTAACAATCCCGTCCCCTTCTCTAAATTGTTGGTGCATCTCCCACATGTGGTAGCCCAACACGCCGGCATCAATGCTTTCTGCAATTTTAGCTGCACACGATGGCTTTGCGCCATCACATATGGTTCCGCTAATGATGGCTACGGCGTTTACAATAGTGTGTGCGAGCGCGCGATAGCTTCCGTCTAGCAAGTAAGCCATAGCAGCTCCAACGCCCACGCCGGCACTGACCGCTCCGCAGTAGGCAGAAAGGCGCCCAATGCCGCGCTTTTGTTCAATCGCTACCAAATCACTGAGCGCAACAGCGCGGATTGTCTTTTCTCGGTCAACTCCTAGCTTTTCACAGAGCTTAACCACAGGAACGCTTGCGGTGATTCCTTGATTTCCAGAACCCGATAAAATCACCACGGGAAGCTCGCAGCCGCTCATGCGAGCGTCAGAGCCTGCCGCACCCCACGCTTTCATGACGGTTTGTATCTCGTTTTGCACTTCGTTTAAGATAACGCTTCCAATGTTTGCACCCCAATCGCCAATAAGCCCCGCTTTGGCGATTCGTATGTTGTAGTCAATTTGTCTACCTACCATGGGCTCTATGGCTTCAATGGCGACGGTGTTAACAAAGGAAAGGATGTCTTTTACCGTAAGGCAGCTTTTATCGGTGAGATTGTCTTCTGAAGACGCTGAAGGCGCAATTTCTACCAGCTTTGTTCCGTCAAGCTCTTCTAAAATTACATTGGAATGATTGTTAGCAATGCGCACGGTCGCTTCATGGTGCGTGCTTTTTCCAGTGATTTTTATATCAAGAAGGTGTGGTGTATCTGCACATATAATGTGTATAGGAGTACCTTGTGCATATGCTTTTATGGCAGGTTTTGCAGTATGCGAAATGCTCCCAATTACTTGTAGGCCCTGTGTGGCATCCCCTGCGATAATGCCCGCTGCAATAGCTGCTTCAATACCTTTGAGGCCTCCGGTGTTAGGGACAACGACGCTTTTTACGTTTTTAATAATGTTTCCCGAAACCTCAGCAACAATCTCATACGGAACCTCACCCAATAGCTCTTTCATGCGCGCCGAGGCAAAAGCCAGCGCGATAGGCTCGGTGCACCCAGTGGCCGGGACGAGCTCTTCTTGCAATATGGATACATAAGCTTGCTCTAAATCTTTTGAGAACATGGCGCACCTTCTTTCTTTTATCAGGTTTTACGATAGCATAAAAGACGCGCGCAATGGATTGCAAAGATGTTGTAACTTTTTTGCTTTGCGTGCGCCCGAGAGAGAAAGAGAGAGAGAGAGAGGGGGGGGAGAGAAAAAACGTTGCCGCCAAGCTATTTGTTGGCTTAGCCTGGATTAGCTTGGCGGCCTTTGATTAATCGTGGTAGTAGCCAGCGTCCCACTTTTCAATAAACTCATCAAAAAAGTGCGGGTCAGCCTGAGCGTTTGCGTCTCCTTGCCAGACAGCGTCCATCTTGGCTACAAGCGCATCATTTTCTGGACTGGCTTGATATTCAGCCGATAAAAACGCATCTATAATATCTGCAATCAAAAATTCGCCACAGATTTTGCCGCCAAAACCAATCACGTTAGCTGCGAGGTTTTCTCGGGCATAGACGGCGTTAGCCATATCGCGAACAAGGGGGCAACGAGCTCCTGGAACTTTGTTTACACTGTTTGTGATACCTACGCCAGTTCCGCACATGACAACGCCTGCGTCTGCAACGCCACTTGCCACGAGCTCGCCAACGGCTTTTCCAAACATGGGATAGTGTGTGCGTGTGTGATCGTAGGTTCCTACGTCTATCACCTCGTGACCGCTTGCTTTAAGGTGGTCAGAAAGTGCCATTTTTTCATCGGTAACAATATGGTCACAGCCAATTGCAATTTTCATATCTGTTCCTCCTTATGCCATCTTGTTGAGCATGTCAACACGAATTTGATGACGGCCACCAGCATAGGGCTCGCTTAAGAATTGATCTACTATACCGCGGGCAATGTCTGGTCCAGTAATACCTGCACCCATACAGATAAGACGTGCATTATTATGCGAGCGCGTCATAAAAGCACTTCGCTCATCGCTGCACTGACACGCCACAAGGCCTTTAATGTTGCAAGCTGTCATATATGAGCCTGACCCATAGCGGTCAAAGCAAAAACCAAGGCTGTCAGGATGTTCCATAAGGTCACGTCCAACAGCTACAGCGGCATCTACAAAATCTTGAGCAGGCACTTCGCTTAAGTCAACTACCTCATCGCCCCGTTTTTGCAAATGCTCCTTTACGACTTCTTTTAGGCTCATGCCACAGTCATCGCTTGCTAATACAACACGCATTATTGCGCCTCCTTTTTGGTCTCTACCTCTTCTTTGGCGGTTTTCTCGGCAGCGTCTAAAAGCTCTTGGGTATACGGACCTGTTAAGAGCTTATCGGCCTTGCACTTTCCTGCTAAAGCATACTCATAGTTACGTTTTTGCATTTCGTGACGATACCACATAAAGAGCCCAAGATAGGCAGCTACTGCAAGGATAGACCAGAGGATAAAGGTAATATCTCCGTTGCTTGCGTTTCCAATTAGGCCTGCCAGGAACTTTTCAAATGGACCTTCCATAGTCGCTTCAGAAATCATGCCGGTAACGCCTGCTGGCATCGCGTGAAGGGTGTTTGCCATGTCAGTAACAAACGGTGCTGCGAGCGAGCCTGCCCAGAGAAAGAGAGGCAAAATGATGGCACCAATTACAATCATGCGAATCATTTTTCCGCGGGTAACCACCAAAAGCGATGGTGTGACACCCATGGCGATAATGCTTCCAAGCGGCAAAATGCCGTTCCATGGGATAATGAGTGATTCAAGGAGCATGATGGGGGCAAGTACATTTGCAGCCGCCCAGATTTCTGCGCGACCGGCGATGAACGGCCAGTCTAAGCCAACGTTGAGCGAGCGCCCTTTGAGATGCTTATTGTTGGTGGCAAAGTTGGCAATTCCCTGGCTAAGGGGCTCGATAGCCTCAATAAACCAGGTTCCAATGAGACTGAAGAGTTCCAAGCAGACGCCGCCCGTGAATGCAAGGGTGCATATTGAAGAGATAGATTGGTGTCCAAGCAACCCTACAAATATTCCTAGGTAGATTCCAATGGCAAACTTTGATCCCCAAAAGCCAATTTTGGCGTTTAGTTTTGCGGCATCAAAATCGTACTTGTCAAGCCAGGGAAAAATCTTGTCAAATATCTTGTTGAACATCATGTTGATGGGATTCATCATGTAGTTCATGTGTGTGG
>CANBCO010000047.1 GCA_947367165.1 uncultured Coriobacteriaceae bacterium | reverse complement strand
GCTCGGAGATGTGTATAAGAGACAGGGAGGAGGGGGAGGAGGAGGATGGAGTTTTGATAATCCACCAGACCTACTTCGATGGTGGCCTGATAATGGTGGCTATACCTCTTATGATAACTGGGCTCCTTATGGTAATTATCAGGGACATTGGAATTTACCTACACATGATCGCGGTCTTTATGTGGGAGCTAGTGGTTATGGAGAACTTTGGAATTATGGCTGGATAAACTTTGACTGGCTTTTTGATCGACCACTAACATGTACGTTTTATAAAGAAGGTGCAGGACGCCTTCTTGCGCAGCTTCCTCAGTGGGCAGTAGACCAAGCCAATGAAGATGGCTATTATCTTGGAGGCGGTCCTCAAGGGGATGGCTTGTGGTACAATCCGCAAACAGATAAATACCTTGACGCTATATATTATGACTCTAGTTCTAAAGGCCATTGGGAAGAGCGCGACTACTGGAAAGATGTAATTGTATATGAGGATGAAGGTCTTCCAGGAAACATCCAGACCAAAATAGATTGTAAGAATTGGAGCAATGAAGATAAATATAATAATGCTCCAACTAGTGCAGAATATGAGCATACTACCGAACCTGGAGATACTACAGACAATTACAAGGTGCATGCTGAAATTCAAACGATTCATTGCCATGAGTGGTGGTGGCAAAAACCTGATGGAAGTTGGAGTGATTGGGGATTTAGCTACAATATCGAAAGCACCAATGAATACAACAAAACTATCTTTTATGGTACTTCTCTTCCTTCTGTAAACCAAGAATACTATGCGCCTTTAAATGTAAACCGTCAGGGTTATGCAGAAGTAGGGGATTGCGATATAACAAGAAACTATGTAGGCGGCAAAAAGCTTGATGCAAGTGTAACAAATGCACAAAACAGAAGTAACAATTCAGATATTGAAACTCTTGATTTAAATGCAGATACAAACTTTACGCTCAAGTTTAACAATGATGTGCTTGGCCTAGATGCTTCTAAAGATTGGAACAGTAGTCCTCCAGAGCTTAAAAATGGAAATTGGGAATACGTTGAAGGTGCATCTTATGCTAATGGAAGAATATTGCCTGGTGATGATTATTACAGGTATGATTTAGCACTAAATGCTGCGATATCTACTAATATCACAAAATCAGTTGATACAGCTTCCATTGTTGTTAATGGGCATGAATATACTGCATCTGAGAAATATAAGTCATTTGTGAAAAATGCTCCGATACGCACAATAGATGTTTCAGCACGCTTTATCTATATTGGTAGATATAAACTCCAATCTGGAATTACAGGAGCTCATTTTCCAAACTATTGGACAGCTACGTATAATACGGCAACGTTTTTTGAGTATGGAGTTTCTTATAAAGGTCTCATTACTACTTCAGGAATAGAAGCTCCCCAGATTGTAAGAGGGCAAGGAGACGTAAGCCAAAGTGGTGCTGATAATACTATTAAAACAAGTTATGAGAAAAAGCAGCGTGGTCTATATGTAGGGGTTAAACGGCAAGCGTGCCAACAACCCATAGTATGTGCTACTTTTAATGTAAAAACTGTGGCAGGGGGTTTAAGAGATTAGTTGTTAACCACCCCTAGGGAGTAAAGATCGTACAATTCACAAGACAGTTGGCGTATAAGGCGGATTGGAATGGGAGGAGATATTTAAAAGTGGACACATTCTATGCCAGCAGCCAGATATGTTCCGTTTGTGGTTATCAAAATGCCGATACAGAAGAATTATCTATAAGGGAATGGTTAAGGGATGCAGGTATAGTCTCTTTTTGCTATAACGTAGAAAGCCCACAGCTCCGCTCGAAGGCTTTGCTTTGTCTAAAAACTTTAAGGTATATATGAACGATACCGGTTTTCTAGTGGCAATGCTTGGAAAGGAGGCGCAAAAAGCGTTCGTCCTAAACCAATTTGACAGCTACAAAGGAGCGCTTTTTGAAAATGCTTGCGCTCAAGCATTTGTGAAAAACGCAAAACCGCTTTATTTTTTCAAAAAAAGATACTTCTTTAGAGATTGACTTTCTTATCTATTCTAAGCAAGCCATCTGTGGCGAAGAAGTAAAAGACTCGACTAACAATCAGGCAAAATCTCTTAAAAGCCTCCTTGCAAACTATTCCGTATCCTTTGGTATTTTTGTAAAACCTGGAAATATTGGAAAAGCTGAACACGTCCTTACTATTCCCACGTATATGGCTTGCTTTCTTTAAAATATTCAGCCGAGAAACCCAGGGTTCGGTACGATTACATTATCGGACAACGAATGGGTCTTCGCTTCGTTTTAATATGAGGCAACGTGGGCACTTGCATCAAAAAAAATCGTTTGCTACACTAACACTTTAAAAAAAAGAATGGAGCGTATATGAAAAAGAAAAGATATATGTAAAAGGTTCACTAGGGTTTTTGCTTGTGGCTTTTTTTGCTGTTACTCTTGCAATCTATCCAAAACAAACACAGGCGCAAGAAGGCACCTGGCAAAAAGATAATTGCGGATTGAAATACCAAAAGAGCGATGGCAGTTTTGTTTCTAACCAATGGGCTTTAATAGATGGGGCCTGGTATTTCTTTAACGGTGAGGGTTACGCTCATTGCGGAGATTATGCCTGGATTGAAAATAAGTGGTATGCCTTTAATTGGGATTGTAAGCTATGTGAAGGCTGGTTTTGGGACTCAAATGAGCAAGCCTACTATTATGCAGACCCCACCAGCGGCTATTTGCACACCAACTGTTGGAGCTGGATTGATGGCAACTGGTATGGATTTGAATCCAACTGCCAAATGTCAAAAGGATGGACTTTAGGAGCTGATAATACTTGGTTTTACTGCGCTCCTTATACAGGACCTCAAACGGATTCTGGCTATTGCTATCCTGGAGGAAGTATGTACTGGAATGATTGGGCCTGGATTGACGGTGCGTGGTATTACTTTTGGGGAAATGGTGCTATGACGAGCGAAATAGAGCTTAATATTCTCAATGCTTCAGAATCAGAACCTTATGCAGGCTATGGTTATTGTGCGTTGTGGGTGAGCAATGTGTATAAACGTGCTGGCTATGGCGAAGTTAAAGGCAACGCTTGTGATCAATACTATAGATGGTGCTGGTCATCTAATATAAATGAGTTAAAGCCTGGAATGATAATAGCTGTACCTAAATGGGGAGGAAGCGAATTAGGCCAAATATATGGCCATGTTGGAATCTATATTGGCTATGGAAGAGTGAGACACAATTCATCCGGTTCCACAATTAGTGAGTGCAGCCTTGATGAGTGGCTTAACAAATATGGCGATTTGGCAACCCCAAAATGGGGCTATGCTACAACTAGGGCTATTTAATTAAAATATGCCTTCCTTACCAAAAAGTCTCCCCTAAAAAATACATTTTCTAAACAAAAGCAAGTTTCGCAACCAAACGTGGCGCGCGTATGGCCGTTTTGCTACTTACAATAGGTGGAAAGCAACCACCGTGCGCGTTACAGTTGTAAGAGATTTGCAACCAAAGAAGAAATGATGAAACAAGATTTAGCGGCACTTCTCGGGCAATTCCGAGAAAAAAGGGGTCTTACCCAAGAACAGCTCGCCGAGAAACTCAATGCGTCGCGCCCGGCGGTGTCCAAATGGGAGTGCGGAGATGCTACGCCAGACCTTGATAATCTTGTGGCACTTGCAGAGCTTTATGGCATCACACTTGATGAACTTACGGGAAGAGTAGTGTCGCAATTCTTTGCTTTCTCGCCCATATCCTTTGCTTAAGCCAGAAGTTCAAGAAGGGTAGCATACGTTCTTTCTCTACCCATGAATGCTTTGGGTAAAAAATGGATAGGCAAGCATTTTTTCATTTACCACAACATCGTCCTGATGTGGTGCTGTCCATTAGAAAAGCTCTGCCAACCGCTCCAAAACCCGCATATATTGTGAATTTTTGCATAAAATCCAAAAGTCTGCTACAATGTGTGAGCTTCTTTGCTTGAGCCCCGTAAACTCAAAAAGAGCACAACAACAAGGAGATGTATGAAATCGACAAAGTATGCAAAGGTTGGTGAAGTTCCGCGCAAGTGGCTTTTGGTTGACGCCGAGGGTGCTACACTTGGTCGCCTTGCTACGCAAGTTGCGATGATGCTTCGTGGAAAACACAAACCGCAGTTCACGCCCAATACCGATACCGGTGATTTTGTGGTGGTAATCAATGCTGACAAAGTGAAGCTTTCGGGTAATAAAGCCGAGAAAAAACAGTACTGGCGTTACTCGGGATATCTTGGAGGGCTCAAATTAGAGTCGTTCCAACATGCTATGGAAAAGCATCCTGAACGTGTAATCGAGTATGCCGTTAAAGGAATGCTTCCCAAGACTCGTTTGGGTCGTCAGCAATTTGGTAAGTTAAAAGTATACGCAGGATCTGAGCATCCACATGCAGCTCAAAATCCGCAAAAGATTGAGTTGGAGGCCTAGTTTATGCCAAAAGCTAAAGCAAAAAAAGACACACCCGTTGTATACTACGGAACTGGTCGTCGTAAAGAGGCCATTGCGCGCGTTCGCATTATTCCAGGAAAAGGGGCATTTACGGTAAACGGAAAAGAGGCACTTGCCTATTTTGGTCGCCAACACTTGGTTGACGCATCGCTTGCACCTTTTAGAGTAACCGATACCCAGGGCAAGTTTGATGTTATTGTAAACGCAAAGGGCGGCGGAATCTCTGGCCAGTCTGGAGCGGTTCGCCTTGGTATTGCTCGCGCACTGTTAGAAGCAGGAGATTATCGTCACGACCTTAAGCGCGCAGGCTTTTTGACCCGGGATGCTCGTGAGGTTGAGCGCAAAAAGTACGGTCTTAAAAAGGCTCGTAAGCGCCCGCAATTCTCCAAGCGTTAGTACGTATTTTAGGCCTGGGGTGCGGAGCGTTTTTGCGCGCATTTTCCAGCGCATACGTACCATGCGCGAAATGTGAAGACAAGGGAGTTTGTCAAAGAAGACAAACTCCCTTTTTTGCTAGGATTATACGAGGTTAACCTTTAAGGAGGAACAATGAAATACT
>CANBCO010000046.1 GCA_947367165.1 uncultured Coriobacteriaceae bacterium | reverse complement strand
AAACAGGTCTTGATTTGGGCGAGGCGAGCGCGGTTCAGATGGTTCGTTTTGGCACCTACACGTTGGTAAGCTCTTTTCTCGGCTTGTTTTTGCTCATCTTTACCTGGCCTTATTTTAGCGCGCACTATCCCGGGGCCGTTTGGCTTAACGTAGTTTTGATTGTCCTTAAATGCGGACAAGTTGCCCTTCTTGTCTTGGCCTCGCTTTTTCCTCATTTTGTCATACGAGTTTCCCAAAAGCTTCTTTCGCTCTTTTCTAAGCTGGGGTTTAAAAAGGATTCCGAGAAAGGCGACGAGTGGCTCGCGCAACTTTCAAAGCAGGTTGGCCTGTACGCAGAAGCTTTTAGGAGCGTTATTAAGAATGCAAGAGCCCTTATCTTGCTTTTGCTTGCAACCCTTCTGCAGCTACTTCTTTTTTATGCAACACCGTTTATCATCTTGCTGGCCTTTGGAAAAGCACCTTCCTTTTTTGTGGCTTTAACAGCGGGAACAATGGTACAGTTTTTGGCAAGCACCATTCCTTTGCCAGGAGGCACCGGAGGCATTGAAGCATCGTTTGCTGTCTTTTTTGCCCCTCTTTTTGGCTCGCTTGAAGCGACAGCAGGCTACCTTGTATGGCGCCTCGTTACCTACTATGGCTACACCATTTTTTGCGGTATTGTCTCAATGCTTCCCGTTAAACGCATTTCATGACGTCTAACGCATGATCTAAGCGAGCTAAAAATAGATCTTTTCCCAAAAGCGCAATTGATTCTGCTAAAGGAGGCGAGACTAAAGACCCCGTGGCAGCAGCTCTAAGTGCGCCAAAAAAGACTTTGTTGCTCACTCCAATTCGCTCCGGACAGGGGTGGAGTGCTGTATCAATTTCTTCTGGCGTCCAGCTTGTGGCGCCACGAAGCACTTCGAGCGCTTCTAATAGAGAGGCTTCAGCCCCTCCTGAAGCGAGCCCTTTACGAATAGCCTTTTCTTCTATAGAAGGGGTAGGTCCCGTGTAAAGAAAGTGGAGGAGCCCAACTACGTCTGGTGCAACACGCACGCGAGGCTTAGTGATTGCTGCCATTATGAGGTAACGTGAGGCGTTTTTTTCAAAATCTGCACGTTTTTCAAGTCCAGCTTTTACAAGCTCGGGCTCAACCACGGTTTTGGCAAACTCCTCATCGCTCATGTTAGATAAGTACTGCTTATTAATCCAATCAAGCTTTTTTGGATCAAACGTAGCAGGATTTTTGCTCACATGCGCAAGCGAGAAGGTGTGTGCGAGGACATCGCGAGGCACAATAGTCGTCTCTCCATCAGGAGACCATCCCAAAAGCGCAAGGTAGTTTAAGAATGCATCTGGCTCATAGCCTTCTAGCTGGTATTCTTCTACGCTTGTGGCACCGTGACGCTTTGAAAGCTTTTTGCCGTCTTCGCCAAGAATCATTGAAATATGTGCAAAAGCGGGAACAGGAGCGCCCAATGCCTCATACACAATCACCTGCCGAGGCGTGTTAGAAAGATGGTCGTCTCCTCGTATGATGTGTGATATTTTCATATCTGCATCGTCTACGACGGTACAAAAGTTATACGTAGGCGTGCCGTCGCTTCTCATGATGATGAAGTCGTCTAATTCTTTAGCCGAGAAAACCACCCTTCCATGCACAAGGTCATCAATAACGATATCCGGATGGTCAAGGGGCACTTTTATACGGATTGTGTAGGGCTCATGCGCTTGGATTCTTTTTGTGACCTCTTCGTGAGAGAGCTCCCTACAGGTTCTTTGATAGCCTTGATAGGGGTTCTTCTCTGCCTTCGCTTTAGCTCTTGCAGCTTCTAGCTCTTCTTGTGTGCAAAAACACGGGTAGGCAAGACCGCGTTTTAGGAGATCATTTACTACTTGTTGATAGCGTTCCATACGCTCCATCTGCTTATAAGGTCCGTATGGGCCACCGACCCCGGGACCTTCATCCCAATCAAGTCCCATCCAAGAAAGCGCGTCTGTAATGATACGCTCGTTTTCTTTGGTGGACCGTTCTGGATCTGTGTCGTCAATTCTTAAGACAAAGTTGCCTTGGTTAGCTCTTGCAAAAGCCCAGTTGAAAATAGCAGTTCTAGCTCCTCCAATGTGAAGCTTTCCGGTAGGGGATGGCGCAAAGCGCACGCGAATGTTGTTGTTAGTCATATATGCTCCTTTTCAAAATATTTTACCATGTATCTTTATCTGTCTGGGGCGTGCCATTTTAGCCAAAAATGGCACAGCAAAAACAACTGGGATGAGCTGGGGTTTCTCGGAGACCATAGCCTCTACCTGCACTTCCAAACCGTGCCATTTTAGCCAAAAATGGCACAGCGCTCATGCCCACCCACACTCCGACCAAAACGAGACTTTACAAATGAGCAATTTCGCGCTACCTTTATGAGAGGCAAATTATGAAAGGATACAACAAGAATGACAACAACGTATTTCACAAGCGAGAGTGTAACCGAAGGCCATCCTGATAAAGTATGCGACCAGATAAGCGACGCGATAGTTGACGCCATCTTAACGCGTGAGGCTGAGCTCGCAAAGCAAGGCTACGTCTCAAAAGAAGGCCACCACGCAAACGTAGATGACGTGAGATGCGCCTGCGAGACCTTTGTTACTACAGGAACTGTGGTTGTAGCTGGAGAGATTCGCACCGAGGCATTTGTGGACATCCAAGATATCGTTAGAAACACGCTAAAGGAAATAGGCTATGATGACCCCACTCTTGGCTTTGACGCGAACTCATGCGGCGTTATTAACCTTATTCACGGCCAAAGTCCTGATATTGCCCTTGGCGTGGACGCTTCTTTTGACTCTAAGCATTTAGGCGCCGCCGAGAAAGAAGACTTAATTGGTGCTGGAGACCAAGGCATGATGTTTGGGTATGCCAGTGATGAGACTTCTACGTACATGCCTATGCCAATCTATCTCGCGCAGCGTTTAAGCGAGCGTCTCTCGCAGGTGAGAAAAGACGGCACGCTTTCGTATCTTCGTCCTGATGGAAAAACACAAGTCACCGTTCGCTACGTCGATGGGGTTCCCAAAGATGTAAGTGCCATTGTAATCTCTACCCAGCATGCAGATAGCATAGAAGACATGGATGTTATCAAAAAAGACATGATTGAGCACGTCATTACACCCGTTATGGAAGAAGAAGGGGTGAGCTGGAACGATGCTGATATTTATGTGAATCCTACCGGCCGCTTTGTGGTAGGAGGACCTGCAGGCGACACAGGCCTTACCGGACGCAAGCTTATCGTGGACACCTATGGTGGCGTTGGGCGCCACGGTGGGGGAGCGTTCAGCGGAAAAGATGCGACAAAAGTGGACAGAAGTGCTGCGTATGCAGCTCGCTATGTGGCAAAAAATGTGGTGGCCGCCGGTCTTGCCAAACGATGCGAAGTGGAACTTGCCTACGCCATTGGCGTTTCCCATCCTATCTCTGTTCTTGTTGACACTCACGGAACCGGCACGGTAAGTGATGAGGTGTTAGAGAAGGCCATTCGTGAGGTTTTTGATTTACGACCTGCAGCAATTGTGCGCGACCTTAAATTGCGCAGGCCTATTTTTAAGAAAACCGCAGCATACGGACATTTTGGCCGAGAAGACCAAGACTTTACCTGGGAAAAGACGGATAAAATAGATGAGCTTAAACAAGCAGTAGCAAAGCTTAGTAAGTAGTGGTGACGTGCGCTTTTGTGAGGTTGTAATAGACAATCCGGCGCGAGGTCTTTCAAAACCGTTTATCTACGCTATTGACCCAAGCACTGTTTTGCATATTGGCGAAACAGTGCTTGTTCCTTTTGGTTCAAGGCAAACTATTGGCTACGTTGTTTCTCTTGTTGATACGCTTCCGTCTTCCATTTCATCCGAGAAAATCAAACCTGTTCAAGCTGTACTTTCTTCTGCGCTTTTTGGAAAACCAGAAGTAGAGCTTGCTACTTGGATCTCGCGTGAGTACGCGTCTCCTTTCTTGCAAGCTTTAAAGCTGTTCTTTCCCGCTCAACACAGAAAACGGGCCCTTAAGGCTGCTAAAGAAATGAAACCAATAGATGCTGCGAGTTTTTTCCAAAAAGAAACGTGGGTAGCACTTACTCATTCTGCAGATATTAGGAGGATTCGGGTAGGTGCCGTACGACAGCGTGAGGTGCTCCACGCACTTTCGCACGGAGCGATGCGCTTACGCGAGCTTGCTGCCTTAATTGATGGGGCCCGTCAAGTTGTGTGCGCGCTAGAAAAACGAGGTATGGTTTCTCGGTTTGAAACGGAACGTGATTTGCCTGCACGTACCACGACTCTTTCAAGTGCTCAGGCTTTGTCTCGTCATAACTTGACCGATGAGCAAGAAGCCGCCTTACTTGCAATTAGAAAGGCGTATGCTAAGCAAGATGGAAGCGTCGTGCTTATTGATGGGGTAACGGGTTCTGGTAAGACGGAGGTGTATATCTCGGCCATAGAAGAGGTGCTAAAGCAAGGTAAAACGGCGATTGTCTTAGTTCCAGAGATTTCTTTGACTGCCCAGACGGTGGGGCGTTTTAGAACCCGCTTTAAAGACGCCATAGGCCTCCTACACTCCAAAATGAGCGATACCGAGCGAGCGCAAGAGTGGTATCGGATCCAAAGTGGTGCGTGTAAAGTGGTGATTGGAGCGCGCTCGGCACTTTTTGCGCCACTTAAAAACGTTGGCATTGTGGTGATCGATGAGGAGCACGAGACTTCTTACAAGCAGGAAAACGCCCCTCGCTACCATGCGCGAGAAGTAGCGGCTCGCTTGGCAAAGGCGACCGGTGCTGCACTTGTGCTAGGCTCTGGAACGCCTTCTGAAGAGGCACTGTATACCGCACAAACGCAGCCTCATTGGACACGTGTTTTGATGACAAAACGGCCAGGAGGAGCAACGTTTCCTTCTATTGAGATTGTAGATATGAAGCGAGATGGTGCAAAAAAGCGCTCTGAGGTTTTCTCGGAGGCACTTTTAACAGCTTTGCAAGAGACGTTTTATGCACAAAAAAAGTCAATATTGCTTCTTAATCGTCGAGGATTTTCTACGTTTTTACAGTGCGAAGACTGCGGA
>CANBCO010000045.1 GCA_947367165.1 uncultured Coriobacteriaceae bacterium | reverse complement strand
ATTCATGGCAGCAGTAGTTTAGGAGTTCCGTTTATACTGTAAGACAAAACGGATATTAAAGACACTGATACTCCAAATGAGTATGAATGTCTGGTAGCGACCATCCACAATGCGGTCCTTGAGCAATATTTTGAAGAAACTGTCAAGAGCACATCCTGTAATGACCTTGATGTTTTCATTTCCCGTATATCTGAAATATCTTCTGAAAAACTAAGAGATGAAGGAATATTTCATATTTATTCTCCGGAAGACTGCATCAATATGCTTAAAGACGCCTATAGGAGCGATTGTACGAATGGTACATGCTCTTTTTACCAGACATTATGCAAAAAAGTTGCTTTACTTCAAGACCGTTTAAGATAAATGGCTATAATAAAGTGAGGTTAATATGAAGAAAGGCAGAGAAATACTGCAAAACCTAGTACAGAGGAAGGCTCATGGCACATACAAATCGGCTATTTAAGCACCTTTCAGAACGCATTGACATTTCGCCTGCTGGGACAGAAGAGGAGCTGCAGGCTGCAAAAAGCATAGAGGCACTTATGAAAAATGCTGGTCTTGCCACGACGCTGCAAGAGTTTGAGACCAACAATCCTTCATCGCTCATTATTGGCCTTTGCTATCTTTTTGTATTTCTTGGAGCTTTTATTGCCGGCTTTGGCGGTCTTGTGGGGGTATTTGTTGGCCTTGTTTTGCTCGCATTAGGAGTTCTTGGTCTTTATTCTAGAGATGCAGGAAAAGAATGGCTTGGGTTTCTCGGAAAAAACACGAGAAGCCAAAACGTCATAGGCTTTCACAAAGGATGCGGTCCATCGGCCTCAAGCAGCGCGCGAAAAATTGTTTTGGTGGCCCATTATGATTCTGGGCACGAAGAATTATTAGCAAATCCAAGGCTTGCTCGATATGCTAAGTTTTTTAGATCCGCTGCTCCATTAGGCGTTCTTATTGCATGTGTGGCCACTATCTTAAAACTTATTGTTGCTTTTCCCGCTTGGCTTTTAGTGCTTTTTTGGATTGTTGCGTTTGTCGCCGCCATTCCTGCGCTTGTGTTGGGAATCAACGGTATAATGGCGAACTTCTCGCCTTTAACAGGAGCCGCAAACGATAACAATGCTTCTTTGGCTGCGCTTTTAGGGGTGGCTATAGACGCTTCGGCTCATGGGGCAGTCAATCTTGATGTAAACGAGGATGCAGCTCAAGAAGAAGAGGCAAAAGAGTATCAGCCCAAAAGTGTTCCGGGTTCAATTCGCCACGGAGCCAAAATGATTGAAGAGCTCGCTATTTTACCAGCATCTTGCAAGATAGATTATGTAGAAGGGGATGCACATTCTCTTCATGATGCACAATTTAAAGCCGAGAAACGCATCCACGAAGAAGTTGAAAAAGATCGTGTGGAAGACGAAGAGGCACGAAATGCTTTGGGTGCAGTTCCTTTAGTTCCTGTATCTACAAAAGGCGAAGACACAGCTTCGTCGCTCGCAAACGAAGTTGCCAAAGAGGTACAGGAAACGCCGGTGGAGCAAATATATGACGATTCTTCGTCAACAATTATTGAAGTTCCCGAAATTAACCCAAGCGAGCCTGCTGCAGATGCCCAACAAAACGAGCCAAGAAGAGCGATTGTGCTTCCAGACATCGAGCCTTTTTCTGAGCCTCCAGTTTCGCCTTTTGAGCCATTTTCACAGCAAAATCCTGGCCAAAGAGCGACGCTTTTTGATCTACCTGATCCAGAAGAAAACGTGGTAGACCCTCTTTCTTCCTCATTTGATATGCCAAGCACTATTGCAGGTGCACCAGAGCAAGATGTGCACGGGGCAGAAACGAGTCAAATTGGTGCGGCATCTGCTCTCCCCCTTGTTCCGGCTGACGAAGGAAGAGAGACTCACAACCCATATCAAAAAGGAAAAAAGAAGGCTGGCCGTCTTCGCAAAGGACGTTTTGGAACAAATAAGAAAAAAACACAAGAAGACTCAATGAGCGACTGGCTTGGAGTAGATGAAAACTATGACGCAAAAAGCGCCGGAAGAAAGATTAGTAGCTGGGACAACTTTGACGATGAAGGTGATGATTTTTGGAAGGGCGGTGCAACCAGAACGGATGCCTTTAAAGAAGAACTTGGAGAAGCTACGCAAGGCGAGCTGACGGATGCTGTTTTAAGCATGGATGAGGCTAACTTGATAGGCCACGACATATACTTTGTAGCCACAGGAGCAAGTGCACTTGATCACGCAGGTATGTATACATTCTTACAAGAGCACAAGAAAGACTTGCGCGGTGCATACGTCCTTTCTCTTGATGCGATAGGCGCTGGTGAGCTTACGGTTTTTGCACAAGAACGCATTATGAATCCAAAAAAGGCAACGAGAAGACTTTTGAAAACCGTTGACCGTGTTGCGCGCGACCTTCATATTGGCCTCATGAACGCACAGCAAGCATGGTCAGAAACTGAAACTACAGCGGCTCTTGCAAGCGGAGTGCGGGGCGTTAGCATTGTTGGCTGTGAGCCCGGAGAGGTCCCTGCATTAGCACGCACAAAAGCTTCTTCTCCCGAAAACATAGACACAGAGCAAATTGCCCAAGTTAACCGTCTACTTGACGAGTCAATCAGACGCCTGTAAACAAAACAAGCAGACCCGTTGTTATGCGCGGTCTGCTTCTTTATCTTCTAATAGACGTGATAAGAACGCAATGATGTCGTCAGACTCATAGAGCGGCTTGCCGTTTACGAATAAGCAAGGCACTTGTGATGAGCCGCCGATTCTTACCAAACGAGCAAGGCCTTCGGCATCGGTGGTAATGTCAACCTCTATAACGTTATCGATATCGTGCTCTTTCATAAACCCCCTCACCTTTGCACAATACGGACAGGTTGGCTTATAAAAAAGCTCAAGGCTACGAACGTTTTTTGTGTCAAATAATTCTGCCATAAGCAGCTCCTTTCTCTTCCTTTCTTTACTATTCCCGAGAAACCCACGTTTCTAACGTTGAGCACCTAAAAATGTGGGAGTTGGTATAATAAAAGAACTCACGCGGGCGTAATTCAATGGTAGAATTCGAGCTTCCCAAGCTCGCCATGCGGGTTCGATTCCCGTCGCCCGCTCCAAAAGGAGTGATTTTGTGGAACGAGTCAATAGAGCTCTTGCAGAATCCGTAAGAGCACTTTTATCTCTACATAGACAAGAAGACGGAAGCTATATTCTTCCTCATGACGTGAGCGCAGAAGGGCTCATGGCACTTATGCATACAGCACTTGGAGATGAGGTTGTTCGTTTTGAAAACGCTGGCGATGTAGTTTGGGAAATAGCGCGCTATGAAGGCTATGTTATTCCTGCATGCCCTGCTGAATCCAGCGGAGACGCACATGCCTTCCTTAAACAGGAGGGTGTCTCAAACTCTTCCGAGTGGTATATAAAACGGGGTTTCTCGGATGAAGAAATGCATAAAATGTATGCGGCTGCAGCATTTGTGGCACGAAATCAAAAGTTTTGGCGAAAAATAATTCCTGTTCCAAAAAAGGCACTGACAATAGCTTCAGATGTAGTTCCTTACATATTTCAAGCTATCGACTTTGCCCTTGGAGACGAAACAAATAAAACAAATCAAACTATTTTTATGTGTTAAAGGAGAAAAGATGAAAAAGCAAATGACCCAAGAAGAGTTTGTTTCAAGTATGAAAGCTTTAGAAAGTCGTCTTGATTCTTATGCTGACTTGCTTATTAATTATGCTATGCGCGTAAAGGAAGGCCAGGAGTTTGTTTTGCAGGCTCCGTTAGAGGGAGCGGATTTTGCGCGTCAACTTGTTGCTAAGGCATATGAGGCAGGAGCAAAACGCGTTCACATTATGTGGCACGACGATGAGCTCGACCGAACCGCGTTTGAATATGAATCGCTAGACACTATAGGAGAACTTCCTTTGTGGAAACAGGATTTTTATAATGATTTAGCCGAGAAAGGCGCCGCTTTTCTCTCGCTAACGGGCTCAGACCCCAGTCACTTAGATGGCATTTCTCGCGAAAAGATTGCTTTATCCCAAAAAACAAAAGTAGTGGCGTGTAAGATTTGGAGGAAACGTTTAGATTTTGG
Organism: uncultured Coriobacteriaceae bacterium; assembly: GCA_947367165.1. Taxonomy (GTDB): domain Bacteria; phylum Actinomycetota; class Coriobacteriia; order Coriobacteriales; family Atopobiaceae; genus CANBCO01. The sequence continues at coordinate 1,040 of CANBCO010000045.1, read as the reverse complement.
TCAGAATGCCTGGACAATTGCAGGTGTGCCTACAAAGCGGTGGGCAGAGAAGGTTTTTCCTGATTTAGACGACAAAACAGCTTATGTAAAGCTCTGGGAAGCTATCTTAAATGCTGGAAGAATTGGAAAAGACGCCAGAAGCGAATGGGAAACTCACACCGCTACACTTCATAAGAATGTAAAGTTTTTAAATCGCCATCACTTCAAGGAGCTTCACTATACCTCGTCAAACGGAACCGACTTAACTATCGGCTTGGCTCCGGAGGGTATTTGGGAAGGTGGCCCCATGCTTAAGCAAGATGGCGGGATTTTTTATCCAAATGTGCCTACCGAGGAAGTCTTTACAAGTCCGCATGCTGCAAAAACACAAGGAACAGTTCATTCTGCGCTTCCTTTGGCGCATGGAGGGGCTGTTGTAAAAGATTTTTGGTTCACGTTTAAAGACGGAAAAGTTGTTGACTATGGAGCGGCAGAAGGAAAAGAGGTTCTCACTGCTATTTTGGAGGCTGACGAAGGAGCAATGAGGCTTGGTGAAGTTGCACTTATAAGCAAAAACACGCCAATTAGAGAAAGTGGTCTGCTGATTTACAATACGCTTTATGACGAAAATGCAAGCTGCCATTTAGCATTAGGAAAGGGATTTCCAGAGTGCTACGAGAACGGTTACGAGCTTTCGGTGGAGGAATTAAGCGAGATGGGCCTTAACCAGAGCACGCAACATGTAGATTTTATGGTTGGCGCAAGCGACCTTAACATTGTGGGCATAACCGAGGACGGTGAAGAGGTACAGGTATTTGAAAATGGTATGTGGGCCTGGGAGTAAATCTCGGGTGCGAAAAGAGAAAAAGAATGGTACTATTCTAATACCGAATCTTGTGGGCTCTTAGCTCAGCTGGTAGAGCAGGGGACTTTTAATCCCAAGGTCGTGGGTTCGACTCCCACAGGGCGCACCATTTCTTCGTTCATTGGCGCAATTTCGCAGAAAGGTCCACCATGAAATTCTTCATCGACACCGCAGACTTAGAGCAAATCAAGACCGC
>CANBCO010000044.1 GCA_947367165.1 uncultured Coriobacteriaceae bacterium | reverse complement strand
GTGCTTGGGTAAGCGCAAAGAAAAGCTCTGATTGGTCTGTTTTTGCCCCCTATCTCACAAAAGCACTCGAGATAGCTAAAGAAATTGCGGCCTCAATCGCGCCTACAAAAGACGCCTATGACGTCTCGCTTGACTTGTTTGAAGAAGGCACCTCGCGCACGTTTTATGACGAGCTCTTTGCCACTATTGATACCCACGTCTTGCCCCTATTACAGCAGGTAAAAGAAGCATCAGAGCCGCCTAACAGCTTGGAAGGGATGCGTTTCTCGGCTGAAAAACAACGCAAGTTAGCAAATCTACTCCTCGATGTCGAAGGCATTAACAAAGATGCGCTTACCTTTGCGTATAGCGAGCATCCTTTTACGATAGCTACAGACCCTGGAAACGTCTTTGTTACCACGCACATCTACGAAGATAAGCTTTTGGCAAATCTTTACACCGTGCTACATGAAGGTGGTCACGCCCTGTATCAGCAAGGCATTAGCGACAAAACGCTCTATACCTCACTTGATGATGCGCCGGGATTTGGCATTGATGAATCGCAAAGTCGCTTCTTTGAAAATTATGTGGGAAGGTCTTGGTCGTTTATGGCACCGCTTCTTGAGATTTTGCTTTCGCTTTGGCCTGATGAGCTTGGAGGACTTACGCAAGAAGAGCTCTATGCTGCGGTAAATTGTGTTCAGAAAAATAACTGCATTCGCACCGAAGCCGATGAGCTTACCTATCCATTTCATGTGCAGGTGCGTTATGAAATTGAGCGTGAATTGTTTAGCGGGGATTTACGCGTTACCGACGTGCCTCGTCGCTGGAATGAGCTTATGCAGAAATACCTGGGAGTTACGGTAAAAGACGATGCACATGGCTGCTTGCAAGACATTCATTGGTCGGCCTGTGAATTTGGCTACTTTCCCACCTATGTGCTTGGCAGCTTGATTGGCGCTGAACTCTTAAAGCCGCTTGCGCAAGAGGTTTCGTTTAACGAGCTTTTAGCAAACGGCGATTTGGGTCCCATAAAGAACTGGTTGCAAGAGCATATTTGGCAGTGGGGTCGCGCTAAGACAACACAAGAAATCATGGCCGAGGTGTGTGGAAAAAGCATTTCGGCTGAGCCATTTTGTGCCTATCTCACCGAGAAATACACCGCCCTCTACTCGCTATAGGTGCGGGTGTGAGGCGCATTTTTATAAGCTAGTTTCCTTCTCGCTGATGCCGACCAGGGCGAATATCTCGCACGGGCGTGGTCTCTTGCTTTCTGTGACGCCTAATACGTCGCGTGGCGCCAGGCTTTTTCTCTTGCACCTTCTGGTCTTGCGGGTGCTCTTTTGCAAGTGCGTTTTGGCGCCTTCTTTGCTTTTTAGGGCGCATGCCATGCAATTTTTTAGAAACGCGCGCTGCCGGGCGCTCAGGTTTTTTGGGCTCCTCATGCTTTGGCATTGGCGCAGGTTCTGCCTCAAGCGCACCTACTAACGCATCAAGGCCTGCCATCCCAAGCTGCTCAAAGACGTCTTGAGAGACGGTATCTGGGCGAAGAGGGCAGTTATTCTCGGCGGCTTTTTTATGTGCAGCTTTACTGGCGGACATGTCTTGTAAAGGTATCGTGAAGCGTTTTCCGGAATCATTAATCTTTATGTCTACCAGCTCTTTAGGCGTGTTAAAGCCCACAACAGTCGCCTCGCCTGCTGGCGTTTGAACTGTTGAACCTTTTTTAGGGGCGCGCTTTTTAAACTCTTTATAGCTATCGGTTTCAAAACGAAGACAGCACATAAGACGCCCGCAAGCCCCACTGATTCCTTCGCTGTTTATGGACAGATCCTGGTCTTTTGCCATTCTGATAGAGACCGAGTTAAACTCTCGCTGCCATCTCGCACAGCAGTACTCACAGCCACAATGCGCGATTCCTCCATAGATAGCAGCTTCTTGTCTTGCTCCAATTTGGTGCATCTCAATTTTTCTATCAAGTTTTTGCGCGAGCTTTTTTACCAACTCTCTAAAGTCAACACGCTCTTCTGCAGCAAAATAACAGATGGCTTTTGACTCATCAAACAAGATGTCCACGCCAACCGTTTTCATGTCTAAGCCAAGATTCTCTGCTTGTTCTTTAAAATACTTGTGGGCACGAGCTGCTTCTTCTTGCAAATTCTGTGCTTTTTCAAGGTCTTGTTCTGTAGCAAACCGCTCTGCCGTTTTAAGCCAGTCGTTTCCGGTTTTTTTCACAATCATTTCGCGAGAGACTTCAAAAGGAGCCCTGGTAACCGTACCCATCTCAAGCCCACGGGCGGTTTTAAATAAAGCCACGTCTCCTACGTTAAGCTCCAAATCAACGGGATTAAACCAAAGCTCACTTGAGGAATAGGCAAGCTTAGCTCCAACTACTTTTGGCATATATTCTCCTTCAAACCAAGCAAAAGTGCTTCAAAAACCAACTGGGGATTTACGCGCGAAGCTAGATTTTTGCGCGCCTCGGCTATGAGATGCGTGGCGCTCAGCACTTGGTCTGTTTGTGTCTTTTGTGCATACAATTGTAACTCACTTTGCACATCTTGGTTAGTAACAGAGCTGGCACCTGTCTTAGCCAAAAGAACGTCTGAGAAAAACGACTCGCCTATGCTTAAAAGCGCACTGGCTACTATGTGCACGTGCGCTTGCTCGGCACGTTTTTTTGCAGCGTCGCGCTCTTTTATTTGCTTCGCCGAGAAAAACGCCTCATCTATCTCGTCTTCTTGGGCAGGCTCTAACAACTCACGGGCACAAGTAGTAACTAAGTCGCTTACTGTTTCTGCTTTTACCAAAAGCTCATACCACGAGCTTGTCTCAAGCAAAAAAAGCGTGCGCAAAAACTCTGTTCTTGCCTCTTTTAAGCGCGGCGTACTCAAAAACCGTAGGGCTTTTTGCTGGCTTTGAAAGGTTTTAAGCGCAATAGCAGCTTCAGCTTGACTGGCACCTGTTTTTCCTACGAGATAGTCTTGCAAAAACGTATATGAAGGCGCAGAAAAGGGCACAATTTGCGAGCGCGAAACAAGGGTAGGCAAAACGTGCGCAGCTTGTGCAGCTAAAAAGATAAAATGTGTGTGCTCTGGCGGTTCCTCAACCGTTTTTAAAAGGGCATTTGCAGGAGCTCCTAGTAGCATGTGCGCATCGGTTATGATGAAAAGCTTTTGCTGCGCTGTTGCAGGAGCTTGCGCTGCTTGTGCTATAACTTCACGTGCTTGGTCTATTAAGTAGCCGCTCGGCCCTTCTGGAGACAGCACATGCACATCTGGGTGAATATCGTGTTCAATTTTGTAACACGTCTCACATTGGTCGCATCCTCCAGCATCGCAAAAAAGTGCCTTGGCAAGCGCGCGAGAAAAGCCAAGCGTATCTGCTGCGCCGCCGTCTAAAAAAAGGTAGCTTTGTGCAAGCTGGTTTTGCGAAAGTGCACGAGTAAAAAACGACACCACATCTGGATCAAGCAGAGGAGTATGAAAAGCTGGATAGGCACACATCTCAACCATTATCATGCGCCTTTTTTTGCATGCCCTTTATGCGGGAGTGCAAGACGAGTTGCAAGCGCGCGCCAAATGCGCTCTGTAACCTCTTCTTTTGCTCCAACCGCATCAATTACTACCACACGAGCCGGATCTATTTTTTGAAGCTCAAGATATCCTGCATAGACGCGCTTTTGAAACGCAAGACCAGCCTGTTCCAGACGATCTGGAGCATGGTCTTTATGTGCACGTTTAAACGCCTCGTCTGGGTCAAGTGCGAGCACAACAGTGGCATCTGGCCACATGTTGTCTGTTCCAAGCTCGTTTGCAGCTTCAACTTGCACGCGCTCAAGCCCACGTCCGGCATGCTGATATGCCCAGGTAGAGTCTGCATAGCGATCACTTACTACCCAGGTGCCCTTTTCTAAGGCTGGCAGAATGCGTTCTTTCACCAGCTGCGCTCGAGCGGCTTCATATAACAAAAGTTCTGTTACAGGAGCCATCTCGCTGTGCTCTGGGCTTAAGAGCATTTCTCGGACGCGCTCTCCTATCTTGGTAGATCCAGGCTCGCGTACAAGCTCAACGGCAACACCTTCTGTTTTAAGTAGGTCTACAAAAGCAGCAATCTGCGTGGACTTTCCTGTGCCATCGGTTCCTTCAAAACTTACAAACTTGCCTCGCTCCATCTACTTTTGAGCCTCCCAGGCAAGTTCTCCAGCAACATAGGTCGCTTGTAAAGTGAGATCGTGTGTAAAGAGCGCCATATCAGCCGAGAAACCCGCCCTAATCGAGCCGCACACATCGGAGATACCCGCCGCTTTAGCAGGGTTTACCGTGGCCATTCTAATAGCTTCTTGGGCACTCACAAGGCCCCAGTCAACCACATGTTTTACAGCTTGGTCAAGCGTCAGAATAGAGCCCGCTAAGCTGTCGTTACTTTTAAGGCGCGCCGTTCCGTTGCTTACGGTAACCGGAAGCTCGCCCAAATAGTAGTCACCATCTGGCATACCAGCAGCTCGCATAGCATCTGTAATTAAACAGGTATACTCAGGAGTCTTTGCATGAATGACCGCACCAGCGGCAACGGGATTTACATGGTGTCCGTCACAGATGAGCTCGCAATACGTGTCGTTTGACGTCATGGCAGCTCCCACCATGCCAGGCTCTCTGTGATGAAGGCCACGCATGCCGTTATAGGTGTGTACAAAGACGCTTGCTCCCGCGTCTACGCAGGCACGTGCCTCATCGCACGTTGCATTACTGTGCCCAAGTGCTACAACCGCGCCAACACGTGTGGCATAGGCAGTAAAAGCAGGAGCTCCTGTTCTTTCTGGAGCAAGGGCAATTTTCATCGCGCGGCCTTGAAGTGCCTCCATCCACGTATCAAACGTAGGAATGTCAGGGTCTGTCATGTATGCTGGATTTTGTGCCCCTTTAAAGGTCTCTGAAAACCAAGGGCCTTCTAAAAAGACGCCTCGGACCTGGGTTGTCTTTGGCTTGTTCACGTGACGCCCAATGATGGCGCAGGCCTCGGTAAGCTCATCTACCGGAGCTGTAAGCGTGGTAGGAAGCCAGCTTGTCGTGCCATGCGATACCAGACCTTTACACATCGCGTCCAGCTTATCTGCGCTCAAGTCCATCATGTCGTCTCCGCCGTAGCCGTGAATGTGCATATCCACAAGGCCTGGCGCAACAAGCGAGCCAGTATAGTCTTTTACAAGAAAATCGCCGGCGGAT
>CANBCO010000043.1 GCA_947367165.1 uncultured Coriobacteriaceae bacterium | reverse complement strand
TTTCACGAAACCGATGATGGGATGCGTGAAAAACACGCTCAAAACGTCATAGTATATGCAAAAGAGCATGAAAAAGCAATTGACCGCCTCGAAAAAGAAATTGCCTCCTATTATCCTAAGGTAGAAAATACCAGGTGGCATGCTATAAAGCTCCTAGAAGGAGACGCTGACATAGCAAAGGAGCTTTCAAACGTATCACTTCCAAAAGAGAGTAAAGAAGACGTGCTTATCTCAGAGCGATATGATTTTATTTCTCGGATTATGAAAGAGTGCGTCTTTCAAGATGCGGCAAAAAAGAAGCGTACAGACAAGCTGGATAACGTTCTTACAAACCCACTAGCTGCCATCCCTTTATTTCTATGCATTATGGCAGCCGTTTTTTTGGTAACCTTTGGCCTAGGAGATGTGCTAAAGAACTTGCTAGAAACTGGGCTAGAGGCTTTTTCAGAGCTTGTTTCAGACTGGCTTCTTGCGCTAGGTACAGCACCTCCACTCATTTCGCTCATCTGTTCTGGCATTATTACTGGCGTAGGAACAATTCTTACCTTTTTGCCCAACATTTTCATTCTCTTTTGTGCGCTGGGGTTTTTGGAAGACTGCGGCTACATGAGTCGAGTTGCCTACATTATTGATTCTATCATGGCAAAGTTGGGGCTTTCTGGTCGCGCCTTTATCCCTATGATTTTGGGATTTGGTTGTACAGTACCTGCCATTATGGGAACACGTACGCTTGAAAACGACCATGACAGAAAAAAAGTTATGCTTGTGCTTCCGTTTATGAGCTGCTCTGCGAGACTTCCTATCTACATTTTGTTTGCTGGCATGTTTTTTCCTGGTGCCTCCGCGCTCGTGGCGTTTTCACTTTACGCGCTAGGCATTGCGGTAGCCCTTGTTGTGCTGAAGGTGCTCGAGACGTTTCATGCAAACAAGCCCTCGCCGCTTCTTATTGAGCTTCCCGATTACAAACTGCCCTCGTTTCATACCATGTATATCTACGTTTCCGAGAAAATCAAAGATTACGTCTTGCGGGCAGGAACAGTGATATTTGTGGCGTCTGTTTGCTTATGGCTTCTTATGAGCTTTGGCCCCTCTGGTTTTGTGGGAGATGCCGTAGCGGGCTCGTTTGCGGTTCTTATAGGACACGTTATGGCACCTCTTTTGGCCCCGCTGGGATTTGGTGATTGGCGCCTTGCTGTAGCTCTTTTAGCCGGAATCTCTGCAAAAGAGGTGGTAGTTTCAAGTGTAAGTGTGCTCTTTGGAACCGATGCCGCTGTGGGAAATGTGGCTCTCGCAGGACATTTAGCAGCCATTGGATTTGGTTCTGCAAGTGCGTTATCCTTTATGGTTTTTTGTTTGCTTTATGTGCCCTGTATAGCCACGATTGCTGTGTTACAAAGTGAATCTAAATCTGCTGGGTTTGCAGCAAAAGCGGTGGTACTCCAGGTGGGCGTGGCGTGGGTGCTTTCATTTGTGGTCTATCATCTAGCCCTTCTCTTTGGCTTAGCCTAGAAACATCGCTGGGTTTTTAGGGAGCTTGTACGTAATAAGAATTGAGCCGCAAATACGTACGCTGTATCCTTTATACTTGAATCATTCCACAACAAATCAAAGGAGAAGCGCATGGATAAAGAAAAAATCATTTTAGATTCTGATCCCGGTGAAGACGACGCTGTTGCAATTTTACTTGCAGTAGGAAGTCCAAACATTGACCTATTAGGTATTTCTACAGTAGGAGGCAACCAAAGTATTGACAAAGTGACATATAATGCTCGTGCTGTGCTTAAGCAAGCCGGTCGCGAAGATATACCTGTGTACCAAGGAGCAGACAGACCGATTTTGCGCCCCTTGCAATCTGGTGCCTATGTTCACGGCGAAACTGGCCTTAACGGTACTGTTGTTCCTGAGCCCACTGTGCCGATAGGGGATAAGCATGGCGTCAATTGGATTGTAGAGACTATTATGAGCCATGAGCCAAAGACGATTACGCTTGTTCCTACAGGGCCTTTAACTAACATTGCATTAGCACTTAGGATGGAGCCAGCAATTGCAGAGCGCGTAAAACGTGTCGTTTTAATGGGAGGCGGCGTCTTTGAAGCAAATAAAACCGCCGCTGCTGAGTTTAATATCGCAACTGATCCAGAGGCTGCCCGTATCGTTTTTGAAGCCCCATGGGATGTAACTATGGTAGGCCTTGATGTCACACATAAAGCACTTTGTAAACCAGATATTCAAAAAGAAATTGAAGAAACCTGTGGAAAGACTGGTGCGTTTATGAGTGGCCTTATGGATGGCTTTAGAGCAGCGTATCAGGCAAATCAAGACTTTGTTGATCCGCCTGTGCATGATCCGTGTACGGTGGCCTACATCATTGATGAGAGTGTTCTTACAACGCGTCGTTGCAATGTTGAGGTGGTGACCCAAGACGGGCCTGCGTTAGGCGAGACGGTTGCAGATATGAGAGGACCAGAAAATCCAGACTCGCATACACAAGTGGCGCTCAAACTTGACTATGACAAATTCTGGGCAATTGTTAAAGATGCCCTTTTAAACGTAGAAAAAGCCCTCGCGTAACAGAGTACAAAAAAGCATTGACAGGGTTGCTCGGAGTGTGTATACTGTATATAATGTTATATATACACATCCGAGAGGACCCACATGGATATTGTTTTAGATAATGGTGGCGAAGTACCGTTCTACCAGCAGATTGCAGACCAAATCAAGGTTCAAATTATGGACGGGAAACTTACACCAGGCGAAGAGCTCCCTTCTATCAGGCTCCTTGCAAACGAGCTTCACATTAGTGTCATTACTACCAAACGTGCTTATGCCGAGCTTGCAAAAGTAGGCTTTATCACGCAAGTCCCCGGAAAAGGCACGTTTGTTGCTGACTGCTCATCCAATCTCATCCGAGAAGAACATATCCGCGCACTTGAAAGTGATCTCTTGGTCTGCTTTTCCAGAGCGTATGCGTTGGGTTTATCGGCTGAAGAAATTCTCTTTATGACAGAAGTGCTGTTAGAACAAGCAAAGGAGGGCGCACGTGGAACAAGTCGCCATTAACATTTCAGGCCTTACCAAGCACTACGAAACGTTTTGCTTGAAAGATTTTTCGCTCACGGTTGAGCCAGGTACAATTGCAGGCCTTGTAGGAAGTAACGGAGCAGGCAAGACTACGGCCATTAAAAGCCTTTTTGCCGCGTATAAACCAGATGCGGGTTCCGTTTCTGTCTTGGGAAAGCCAATAGTCTTTGGAAAAGAGAAGCATACGTCTCTTAAGCAAGACCTTGGGTTTGTCTTTGATACCGCACCTTATGGCACGCTTAAAGTGAATGCGATTGAAAAGATTGGCGAGGCCAATTATCCCGCGTTTGACAAAGAGACCTTTAGAGCCGAGCTCGCTAAGGCAAAGATTGATGTAAAAACCGCGGTAAACAAACTTTCTCGTGGCATGTCGATGCGACTTCAGTTGGCGTTTGCCTTTGCGCATCATCCCAGCGTGCTTGTGCTTGATGAGCCAACAGCAGGGCTTGACCCTATGGCAAAGCAAGACGTGCTCGATGAGTTTAGAACCTTTATGGAGGCTCCCGGGCACGCTATCTTGTTTTCCACCCATGAAACGCAGGACTTAGAGCACATCGCAGATACTGTAACCTGCCTCGATAACGGATGCACCGTCTTTTCAAATACGCTTGATGAGCTTCAAACAGACTTTGGATACGTCGTGCTTTCAAACGATGCCGCCAAGAAACTTATCCAGCTTCTTGTAGACAACCACGTTCTCTGTTACAGTCAAGCGCACAAGCTAAACTGTGAAGTATTGGTGACTAATAAAAGTAAAGCTACAGCTTCTGCACCAGATGTTACGTTTAGCATTCCGCATATTGATCAGATTATGAATTTGATGATTAGAGGGAGAAAACATGAGTAAGACTCAACAAGTTCTTGCAACTATCAAAACAGATTTTCAACTCATAAAAGCTTATATTTGCATAACGTATGTGCTCTGGATCCCTGTGGGGGTAATCATAAATGTGTTGCAAGGAGGACTTTTCTTTTCGTTATGCACCGTATGTGGCGTCGGGATGTTTGGCTGCATCATGCAGATTGGTACAAGCGATGAGGTAAGTGGGAATTTTCAACTGTTGCGCCTTACCTATCCTGTTTCGCGTACAGCTATTCAAATTGGTCATGCATGTGTGGTCTTGCTTGTAAGTACGGTAGGTTTTTTGATAGGGCTTTTCTCGGCAGCCCTTTCTCAAGTCATCTTGAATATGCAAGGAAAAGGCGATGTTGTCTTTGGATTTTGGGGAGAAGTTTCCTTTTCGATCATTATGTTCGCCTTTTTTCTTCTCATTGGAACCATCATGCTTACCTGTCTTTCCAAGTTTGGTTTTACCAAAGGTTTTCGCTATTTTCCTTTGGCAATTGCCCTTATTGGCGTTATCGTTGTCCCCTTTATATTTACCACCACGTTTGGCGAACAGGCAGCAGCCGTTTTAACAGGAGACAATGAGATAAGGCTTTTAGCAGCTCTTGTATCGCTTCTTTTCTCGGGAGTTTTGTATGCAGTTGGCACAATCCTTTCTGTAATCTTTTATAAAAAGAGGCAGTTTTAGCGAGACCTAAAAGCTCTTTGTTGTGCTAGCATGAAATTGTTGCACGAGTTATATGTGTAAAAGGAAGAGCGTGTAGCCAAAGACGCAGAAAGGCTTTCGCATTCATGAAATGGCTTGTGACGGGAGGTGCGGGTTTTATTGGCTCACACTTTCTTGCGGCTTTAAGAGGTTGCTCAGTGGTCTCGGTTGACATTGCCGAGCCTCAACTTGCGCATCCTTTTGTAACGTATATAAAACAAGACATTAGAGACAAAGCTGGTTTGACAGCTCTATTTCTTTCCGAGAAACCCACCCACGTTATACATTTTGCCGCAAAAACACATGTGGACGAGTCGTTTTTGTGTCCCGAGGAGTACTTTGAAACCAACGTTATAGGCACGCAAAACGTCGCACTTGCAGCTGAGGCGGCTGGGGTTTCTCGGCTGCATCATATTTCTACAGATGAGGTCTATGGGCCTTCGGGAGACGCGCCTGCAACGCCAGAGTCTAAGCTTGCTCCTACAAATCCATATGCAAAAAGCAAAGCTGCTGCCGATGAGTTTTTGCTAGATTTTGCGCGTCACGCTTCTTTTGCCTTTTCGCTTTCGAGGTCTACAA